>JBGSSZ010000280.1:0-3110 GCA_041736785.1 Limnoglobus sp. | reverse complement strand
GCGAAGTGAACGTGGTGGTGGGTGCTCGCTCCGCCGTCTTCGCTCCGACACGCAAGCTGGGGCTGATCGTCATCGACGAGGAGCACGAGAGCAGCTTCAAACAGGACAGCACTCCGCGGTATCACGGCCGCGATGTGGCGGTGATGCGGGCCCGGATGGAAGGCGTGCCGATCCTGCTTGGCAGTGCCACGCCGAGCCTGGAAAGCTGGCACAATGCTCACCGCGAGGGCGGTTATCAACTCATCTCATTGCCAAAGCGGGTCGAGGACCGGCCGCTGCCGATCGTGACGCTGATCGATCAGCGGCACGAGCCCAAGCCGATGGGCAAGCCGAGCCCGATCGGGCCGACGCTCGAACGCGCCATGCGCAAATCACTCGACGACGGTGACCAGGTGATTCTGCTGTTGAATCGCCGCGGGTTCAACACGCACATCCACTGCCCGAGTTGCGGACACGTTGCCCAGTGTGCGCACTGCGATCTCTCGCTCACCTTCCACCGCGAGCGCGGGCTGATGCTCTGCCACTACTGCGGCTACGAGGCCCCGCCGCTGCATCAGTGCCCTGCGTGCGGTACGAGCGCGGTGAAGTTTCAGGGGCTGGGCACCGAGAAGCTCGAAGACGAAGTGAGTGCGAAGTTCGCGGGCTTCCCGCTCGCGCGGATGGATTCCGACACGATGACGCGGCCCGACAGCCACAAGCGCACACTCGAAGCCTTCCGCAGCGGGGCGACGCGGATCCTGCTCGGCACGCAGATGATCGCCAAGGGGCTCGACTTTCCAAACGTCACCTTGGTGGGTGTGGTGAACGCCGACACCGGGCTGCACCTGCCTGACTTTCGCGCTGCGGAGCGGACTTTTCAGCTTCTCGCTCAGGTGGCGGGCCGCACCGGTCGCGGGCCGAAAGGCGGGCGGGTGATGATCCAGACGTTCAACACGGAGCACCCAGCGATCGCGCTGGCGGCAAAGCACGATTACCACACGTTCGCGGATCAGGAAATGGCCCATCGCAAGGGGCATCAGTATCCGCCCTATCAGCGTCTTGCCCGGCTGATCATCCGCAGCGAGAAGGAAGCCGCAGCCGGAGAATTCGCCGACAAGCTCTCCGCCGCGTTTACGCGGGCACTGGAGCGGCCGCGGCCCAATGCCGAGCCCGTGCGGTTGCTCGGTCCGGCAGAGTGCCCAGTCTTCCGGCTGAACGGTTTCTACCGCTTCCACTTTCAACTGCAGTCCGCGAGTTCGCAACGTCTGCACGAGGTGCTGCGCGAGCCCCTGGCCGTGATCAAAGCACCGCACGGCGTCGATTTCCAAGTCGACGTCGATCCGTTCAGCATGCTGTGAACATCGCGCCGGGGCTCAACTGCGAAAATAGTTACCCGCTTGGGGTTGAAAGCGCTATTTCCACCTCGATAGACTTGTCCTTCCCGCAGCAGGACGCTGTGGCGACACATTCACAGGGAAGGATTCCATGGCCAAAGCTCCTCCGCCGCGCCCCATCATCGGCATTACGACTGACTTCTACGCACCCAAAAATGGCGTGCCGTACCATCGGCTGAATGTCGGCTACGTCGACGCAGTGCTGTTGGCCGGTGGTCTGCCGCTCATCATCCCGCCGCTCAAAAAAGACAACTACGCCGAGATCGACACCTATCTCAAGATGGTGTCGGGCATGATCCTCTCCGGCGGCATGGACCTCGACCCGCGCAGCTTTGGGGCTCAGCCCACCGCCGCCGTGCAACCGATGGTGCCGCGCCGCGAAAGCTGTGAACGCTACGTCCTCAGCCAGATTATCGAGAAGCGCATCCCCGTGCTCGGCGTCGGCGTCGGCATGCAACTCATCAATGTCCACTTCGGCGGCACACTCTTCCTCCACCTGCCCGCCGAGAATCCCAAGGCCTTTCCGCACTCCGATCCCAGCGGCGGTGCACATCGTCACATGGTGAACATTGAAGAAGGCAGCCTGCTCGAAGAGATCTACGGCAACGGTGAACAGCGTGTGAACAGCATGCACCATCAGGCTGTGAATCAGCTTGGCCGCCGGCTCCGCGTCGCGGCCCGTTCGCTCGACGGCGTGATCGAAGCGATCGAGCACGCTGACCGTGACTGGTTCTGTGTCGGCCTGCAGTGGCACCCCGAGTGCGAGACGGCCGCTGCACTCGATCGCCAGATCTTCGACTGCTTCGTGCAGCAGGCCGAGAAATTCTCCGACGCCCCGGCGACCCCGCGGTTGTATGCGGCCGCGGCGTAAATGCCCTCGACCCCGCGAACCCTGATCGGTCTGAGCATCGGCTCCGGGCTCGAAGGGGTCGATGTCGCTCTCGTGCCGACCGACGGACTCGGCTTCGCCATGACCCCGCGGGTGGCGAAGTCGCTGCGGATTCCCTTCGCTCTTGAGCCGAGCACCCCCCGGTCTGTCGGTGAAGCCTGCGCCGCAGCGGTGCGGCGGCTCGGTATCGAAAACCGCGATCTCTTCGCTATCGGGCTGATGGCACCCCACGGCGGCGCGTATGAAATCGCAGCCGAGACTCTCGCGGATCAGACCGGCATCACCGTAGTTACTGCGTTCGCGGCCCGCGATCTGGCGGCGGGTGGTACGGGTGTCCCGCTGACAGCGGCGGCCGATTTTCTGCTGGCTCGCGACGTTGGCGAAGAGCGGCTGTTGATCCATCTCGGGGCGGTCGCATCCCTGCTGCAGCTTCCCGCGGCCGCCAGGACTGGCTCGATCATCGCCTTCGACGCCGGGCCGGGCAATCGCTTTCTCGATACCATCGTCAGCCGCTGCACGCGGGACAAGGAACATCGCGACACCGGCGGCACACGGGCCGTGCAGGGCCGTGCAAATGAGGAACTGCTCAATCACTGGATCCAAGCATCCTATCTTGTGCGCAAGCCTCCGAAGGCGATCTCACGCACAGAGTTCGATGACGCCTTCGCCGTGCAGTGCATCGACGACGCGAAGCGGCTTGGTCTCGGGCTCAACGATCTGCTCTGCACCGCGACTCACTTCGTCGCCCGATGCATTGGTATTGGTGTGCAACACTGGCTGCCAAAAATCAATCACAGAATTTTCCTCAGTGGCGGCGGCACGCGCAACGGCTTTCTACGGCAACTCCT
>JBGSSZ010000272.1:0-6855 GCA_041736785.1 Limnoglobus sp. | reverse complement strand
GCCGCTGAGCAGGTCGTCGCCGGCTCCGCCGTTGAGCATGTCGGCATCGTCTCCGCCGAAGAGCATATCGTTGCCCGCGTCGCCGCTGAGCGTGTCGAGCCCGGGCCCGCCGAGCAGGGTGTCGTTGCCGGCACTGCCTTTGAGAGTGTCGTTGCCGAGGCCGCCATCGAGGGTGTCGTCGCCGGCACCACCGGTGAGTTTGTCGTCGCCGTCGCCGCCTTCGAGTGTGTCGTTGCCTTCATTGCCGTTGAGTGTGTCGTTGCCCAATTGGCCGCGGAGAATATCGTTGCCTTCGCCGCCGACAAGGGAATCGTTGCCGTCGCCCCCTTCGAGTGTATCGTTGCCATCGCCGCCCTGGAGGTCGTCGTTGCCGGCTCCGCCGCGGATGATGTCGTTGCCACCGGTGCCGATGATGCGGTCGTCGCCGTCACCGCCATCGAGCACATCGTTGGCGGCTCCGCCGTAGAGGACATCGTTGCCATCGCCGCCCAGAATGTTGAGCGGGATGCCGAGCGCTTCGTCGACGGTGAGTCGGTCGTTGCCGCTGCCGAAGTCAGCGGTGATGCTGGTGATACTCCCGGCCGGGAATGTCTGCGTCAGGCCGAAAGCGCGTACTTCCAGATTGCCGTCGACGATGGCGAGATCGACCGCTTCATTGATTTCGTTCTGTGCGACATTCCGCTGGCTGGCATTGGCCCCGACAAACAGCGTGAGTGCACTGCCGGTGACGCCGCTCAGGATCGGCGGCATCACGGTCGGGCAGTCGTGGATGTTTTCGAATTCGAGGAAGACAATCGGATCGATGATGTTGAATGTGGTGGAGATTTCGACGGGCCAGACGCCGAAGGTGGCTTCGATGGCGATCTCGATGCCGAGCGAGCCGGTGATGTCGGCGATGCTTTTCGGGTCGCTGAACGGAATGCTGGTGATGCGGACTTTCCCATCGCCCGGATTTTCGTCACAGTCGTTGAGCGAGAAATCGAAGTGACCGACGAGCCCGCCGCGGGCGAAGACCGAGACGATGCCGTAGCTGAGGCCGGCTTTGATGCCAAACTGCGGCTCGAGTGAAATCTCCGGCGCGTCGCTGCCGTCTTTGTTTTTGACATCGGTGATGTAGAAGCCGCTGAGGATGATTTCAGGTGTGTCAGCGGGGTTCAACGTGCCGTCGCTGAGCCTGTTGAGAAAAGTGCGCAGCCCGAAGGTGTCGAAGCCGGCCGTGAGGTCGACGCGAGCCCGCACTTCCGCGTAGAGCCCGATTTCAAAGCCCGGAAAGATCGGCAGCGGCGCGCTGACACCAAACGGGAACTTGTCGTAGATCAGCGGCGGCTGGAAGCGGAACAGATCGACATCCTTGCCGACGAGCAGGCCCAGGCCCGACTTCGGATTGTCGAAGAACGGGAAGGTGAACAGCTTCCGCTTCTTCCCGGCGACGACTTCGTCGAACTTGTCGATGAGCCCGACGACCGCCGTGCGCAGGGGATTGTCGGGCGGCAGCGCGAACTCCAGCGCGCTCTTCACCTTGTCCTTGTAGTTGAGCAGATCGCCTTCGTTTTTCAGGAGTTGATCGATCTTGAGGTTGCTGAGGTTGATGGAGCGGATATCGCGGAGGATGCCGCCGATGCCGCCACCGCTACTGCTGCCATCACCGTGACCGGAGACGGGGAGGCTGCCGAGCGGCATGATCACACGGGAGCCGGCGCTGGTATTGAGGAGCTTGAACTTGCTGATGATATCGGCGACGCCGTTGACGATGTCGATGAGTTTGTTGATGACATCGCCGCCGGGGATGAAGAGCTTCATGGCGAGTGCGAAGATGTCGCCAATGGTGCCTGCGGAGTTGGAGCCGAGCACGTCGAGTTGCAGGGCTTCCGCCGCAGCCGGGAACCCGTCGGCGATGTCGGCCAGGCCCGGAATGCGGATGTTCAGAGCATCGAGCACCGGCTTCGCCGCTTCGATCACCGGCCCGAGTTCCTTCAGAATCGGCTGCAGGATCTGATTGACGATCCCGCCCACGTCGAGGCCCACGTCCGAGAATCCTGTTTGTGGTGCGCCGCCAATGCGCGACTTGTCCGGCTCCAGCAGATTCGCATTCACCGGATTCCACTTGAAGTAAAACTCCGACAGCAACCCGGGGAGATCGGGCTGCCCGAAGCCCATGTGCATCGACAGATTCAGATCTGATGCGATGCTGACCGTCGCCGTCAGGATGTCCTTCGGATGACGGTTGACGAGATCGGCGGGCACGAGCCGGCCATTACTGCGCGAGGTCTTCCAATCCAGGGTGTACGTCGCGCTCAAGGCGTTGGGCTTGCCGGCGGTCTTGTCGGCATCCAACGTGAGGAATCCAAGTGCACCATTCAGGTTGAGATTGTCGAGGTTCAAGCTGGTGCTGATGAGAATTTCCTGCGAGCCGCGCGTGCCGGCGTCGAAAGGTTGATGCGTATTGGTGGTGTCGTGGTAGAAGCCATCCTTCTGGCTGACCCCGATGCGAATGATGATGTCGGATTGGGCAGTGGCATTGAGCGTAGTCCCGGTGAGGCGGATACCGAGGCCGGGGAATCCGAAATCCCGCGCGACTGTGACGGCTTGCGTATCGGAGTGCTTGATGCGGAAATTGAACTGCACGTTCGAAGAAGTGCTGACGATGTTTACATCCGCAACAGTGATGAGGCTGTCACCGTTCCAGTCGCCGAGGTCGCTGCCGAGCGCCGAGACGATCGCGGACTGAATATCCTGCGGTGTCAGTTGACCCAGCGAGGTCAGCGAACTGGTGAGATCGCTACCGATGTCGTGCAGGAAGAGGCTCGTGAGATCGTCGAAGTTGGCCCCGACGATGGGGAGATTCACATTGCCCACGCGGTCGTGGACATTGCTGCTCATCCTGTCGAAGTAGTCAGCCACACCGCTGATGAAGCTGGGCGGCAGCAGATTGGGATTGAAGCTCTCGGTGTCCTGCAGCGGCCCGATGCCATAGGAGAAGACCTGCAGCGCGGTGGGGCTGACCATGGTGTCGGTCAAGAGAATCGGATCGTCGAGGCCGCCGATGCTTCCGAGGGGTCCGGTGTGGTGCAGCGCCGTGGCAGGATTCAGATTCAACGTGGTGTTGCCGAGATTTTCGAGTTTGCCGAGCACGCTGATCCAGCCTGTGCCCGCGGCGGTCGTAGCGGTGGATGTGGGGATGGGCACCGGGACGCCACCGTTGGCACGGATGGGCAGCACTGCCTGAATCAGACCGGAGTAAGTGCCCGTCAGCAGATTGCCGCCGCCGAGGATGGTGTCGGAGACTTCGCGGGCGAAGAGCCGATTGTCGGCATTGAAATCACCCAGATCCGCAGTGATCGAGGGATTGGCGAGGACGCGGCCGCTGACAAACGTCGGCGTGGGGATCAGGCCGAGTTGGATACCGCCGCTGAATGCACTGAATGTGGGCGGGACACCACCGACGCGATAGCCGCTGTTGGCCGTGCCGCTGACGCTGATCTCATTCGCGGCACTCGTGTTCAGATACGAACGATCCTCCGGTGCGATGTCCGCCGCGGTCCGCAGACCGATTGTGAGGTTCAGCGTGGGTGTGAAGGCGAACTGCACCAGCCCATTGGAATTCGTGCTGATCACGCCGCCCAGCGCAGCCAGATCCATCACAACGGGAAGCGTCTTGGCGATGTTCTGCTCGAAGGTGAAGGTGAACTCGATTGCATCGGGCAGAACTTTCGCCGTCACGGGGGTGCCGGCTTTGACGCGCGGCAGTAGGTGCGCAATCAATGCCTGGGCATTCTGGCCATTGGCACTGTCCGCCGCGGGTGCGCCGAGCGAGTCGGCCCACACCTGGCCGAGATCGACGACTTCGCTCAGGCTCTTGCCGATGATCGGGACCGTGGTGGCGAGCGCACCGCTCGCGCCGATCGCGGAAAGCTGGGCTGCGAAGACATTGAGCGCGTCGATGACTTCGCCCGCGGGGAGATTGTTGAACGCGGCGTATTGGGCCAGCGTGCTCGTTCCAGTAACAGCGATGCGGTTTTTCAGCGTGCTCATGCCACCGGAGAAGCTGAATGCGCCGCCCCCGCTGCCGGCTTGTGTCGCACTGCTGGTGCCGTCGAGGATCAGCGTGATCGGTGTCAGCGTGTTGCCCGTGCCGACGCTGGGTGCGAGCACAAGGCCATCGATATCCAGCAAGCCATTGACCGAGGTGGTGAAGGTGTTGAAGATGGCGTCGGGAGCGGTGAATTCGCGATCGAGTACGAGGCCCGCGCTGCCGGGGACCAGATTGGGATCGACGGCGAAGACGTTAAACGTGGTGTCGAGGACCAACCCCGCGTTCGGACCGGCTGCCTCCGCGAGCGTCACATTCAGAAACCCGAGCGTGCCCGCGAGATTCGGGTTGTCGAGGCTGGCCGTCGCGCGCACCGTCACCGCGGGCACGGTCGGATTCGGCGTCACGAAGAAGCGATCGAGCGTGTTGTCCGGCAGCGCGGGATCGAGCCTCACGCCGAACTGCACATCGAGCCGGGCGTCGAGATTCACATCGATCATCGGTGGATTCGTCAGCGTCAGTCCCGGGATCAGCGAACTGAGATCGAGCGGCACAGCCACGGCGATCGCCGCGGGATCGAGTGCGCCCGCCAAGGTGATCGTGCGGTTCGCTCCGCTGCCGGTGGTGCCCAGCGTCCATGTCTGACCGGTGATGGTCCGCAGCAGCGGCAGCAGACTCTGCAGCGTCGGCGCGGCACTGGCGCGGAAATTGGGATCGCTCAAGTCGCCGAGCGCAGCCCGGAAAAGATACGGCAGCGATGGCTTCCGCGCGATAGACAAGCTCGGCACCGCATTCATCCCCGTGGCGTCGGCTGCGTCGTACTGCACAACAATCTTGCCGCGGGTGCGCTCGATGATCGAGCCGGTCGCCGTACCGCCGCCGACTTTGGCGAACGTGACCTCGTCGCCGAGATTCAAGTTGAGAGTCGCGGGATCGATCGTGCCGTCGAGCCAGATCGTCTGCTGGCGGATCGTGTTGATCGTGACCGGCGTACCGAGTGCCGTGATCCGCGCCTGTGACAGCAGGTAGGGCTTCGCGTCGGTGTCGAAGAGAGCCGAGAGCTCCTGCGAAACCAGCGGCAACGGCGTGTCGAAATCGCTCGTGCCCGTGGCTGCGTTGGCCCAGCCGAACAAGTCGTAGAGACCGTCGATCAGAGTGAAGGTCGAGAGATTGCCGAGGTTCGCGAAGTCCTGATCGGCAGCCGCGGCGGCACTCCAATTGAAATTCGCAGGCTCGTAGTAGTTCGGGTAGAAGACCTTGATCGCTCCACTGGCAGGGAAGCTTGCCGGCAGCGCGGTGCCGTCGCTCTGCACAGTCGCGGCGAGGTTCAGTGTGAGATCGATGGCATTGACGCCCGTGGTCCCGGACGCGTTGCCCGTCCAGAGCCCGGTCGGGTTGGCGAGTTCGTAGAGTCGCAGTTTGGCATCCAGGGGCGTGCCGCCGATCGCGTCAGGGCCCGCTTCCCTGAGCGTCGCAGAGACCCCCATCGACGGCTCGGCTGTCAGTGTGCCGCCGTTGATGACCGCGTCGGTGAGTCCGAAGCGACCCGCACCGCTGATATCGCTCATGCGGATCTGATCGATGACTGCGAGCGGTTCGGTGCCCGCTTCGATGTAGAGGCCACTGGCATCGATGCCGATGGCGAAATTCAGTCGCATGCGGGCAGTGATGGTCGCAGTGCCACTCAGGTTGACGCGACCACTGCTGCCGCCGATGGAGAAGGGTGCGGTGCCGCTCAGGTCGCGGCTGAGGCCGATCTGAAAGCGGGCCGCATTCGAGGACTCGGTGAAGCTGACATTCCCCACGATGCCGTCGATGCCATCGAGCGCGGCTTGCAGTCCGTCGAGCGTGCTCACGCGGTTCAGAAGCGACGACAGCGATTGACCCGTGGCACCATCCGCGAAGAATCGCGTCAGCAGATTGCGGGCATCGCCGCCACCGAGCGCAGCCGGCAGACTGTCGTTGATCAGCGGCAGCGGTTGTGTCAGGCCATCCGACGCGGCCAGTGAGTGACTCAGGGCATCAATGGCACTCGCGATCCCACCGATAAGCGCGGGTGCGAGCGCGGGCGATGTCGTGAGCGTCCCCGTGGTGTAAAGCGTGTTGAGCCCGAGAAACGTGCCGGCCTTCCCGGCGATGGTGTATGCACCTTGCACGATGCCAGGACCGGGTGGCGGGGACAGCATGGGCGGCGCGTCGGTCTGGCCGGTGAAGCCGATGGTGTTGATGCCCGAACCGCCGTCGAAGACGATCTGCGGGCGGATCGCGCCGCGACTGACATCGAGCGTGAGCGCGTCGCTGCCGTCGTTGCCTTCAAAACGAATCGTCTGGAAGTCGTCGCCGCGGAAGCGACCGACCAGCGTGCCACGGTCGTAGATCTCCACAGAACCGGGGACCGACGCACTCGAGGCGAGCGTGACGACATCGTTGGTGGCGTCGCCGCTGATGACGAGCACGTTCGGCGCCGCGAGGACATCACGGGCACTGGTCAGTACAAACGCACCCGCATCAGTCCCGGCGACGAGTTTGTTGGAGGTGGCGTCGTAGGTCAGCGAACGGACAGGCACATTGGCGGCGAAGGTGCCAGCGCTGGTGAACGTGAGCGCGGCGGTGGCGGGACTGGAATACACGCCCGTGTTGGCGGCGACCACGAGCCGGGCCGGGTTCATGCCGACGCCGTTGACCCAGACCAGATCGCTGGCTGTACCCTTCATTACCGCTGGCAGATCGCTGGCGAGCAGTTCCCAGCCGGGCGTGTTGTTGGCTCCGACGCCCGCTGTTGTCGTGCGGAAGATCCGGCCGTCTTTGGCCAATGCAAAGGCGGT
>JBGSSZ010000267.1:0-1756 GCA_041736785.1 Limnoglobus sp. | reverse complement strand
GGCGGCGACGCGCTCCGGAAGCCACGCGATCAATTGCAATCCGCCCGCCGGGCATTCGAGCCGCAACCCGTCGCCGAATGTCATCCCGAGCGCACCCACCAAAAGTGCCCTGCGATGCGCGTACAGCTGCCTCATGCGTCGAATGTGCCGGGTGAAGTGGCCCTCAGCGATGAGATCGGCCAGTGCCGCCTGGACATGCAGTGCCGGCTCGATGCCATGACGATAGACCTCAAGCTCGAACCGACCCGCCAGATCCGGTGGAACCACGAAATACGCGGTCCGGATCGAGGGAGCGAGTGTCTTGGAGAAGGTCCCGATATAGACCACTCGACTGTCGCCGGACGATTGAAGCGTGGCTACCGGCGGGCCGTCGAAGCGAAACTCGCTATCGTAGTCGTCTTCCAGCAACCAAGCCCCGGTCCGCTCGGCCCACTCGAGGAGCCGGATCCGACGGAAGGCGGACAAGGTCACGCCCGTCGGCCATTGGTGCGTGGGCGTCAAGTACGCGCCGACCGGCGGCTCATGTGCAGATAGAATCTCCTCCACACGGATCCCGTTCGCGTCTACCGGAACACTCTGAAGCCGATATCCAGCCATGGTCAAAACACGTTTGGCCGTGAGATAGCCGGGATCCTCGACGGCGACGCTGGCACCGGCGGGCCAAAGCACGCGGGCGACGGTGTCGATCGCCGCTCGGGTCGAGGTGGTGACGATGATCTGCCTGGGCTCACAGGCCACGCCGCGTGAAACGTTGAGGTATTTCGCCAGCTCCAAGCGAAGTGGAGCGTAGCCGCCCGTGTGCGCGTAGTCGAGCATGAACTGGTCGGCGCGAATGGCGTGGCGTTTCAGAAGTCGTCCCCAGAGAAGTCTCGGAAACGAGTCAAAGCCTGGAATTCCGGGCTGAAATGAAACTGCCGCAGGCTCGCCTTCGGAGCGTTCAAGGTCGTGGACATCGGCCCGGGCAGGCACGTCGTGGAACAGGGACCGGGTCTTCGTTCGAGCCGCCACCGGCTTGTCCGCCAAGGATATCGCAACCATTGTTCCAGACCCCGGTCGGGACTCAAGAAACCCCTCGGAGATCAGCTGCTCGTATGCCTGAAGCGTCGTGTTGCGGGAGATGACCAACTCCGACGCAAGGTCGCGCGAAGATGGAAGGTAGTCGCCGGGCGCGAGGTTTCCATTCACGATGACACGGCGCAGCTGGTCGCCAATCTGGCGGTAGAGCGGCAGCATGCTTTTGCGATCCACGCTCAGCCAGTTCAAAAGAAATGACGGGTGCGGCGTTCTCCTAGACATAGCCGGAAGCATAGCACCGGTTTGGATCAGTTGTTGTGGCTTTACGCGATTTCTTTCCGAAATCTTCGCCAACCAAGACTGCAGTCTCGGCGTACCCAAAGTTCGCTTTCGAAAATCTGCGCAACGCTATCATCGGGAGCGAACGACAGGAAATGGCCGTTCGCGCCCCTATTAGGCGTCGTGACCAACGGGCGGTTCGTCCGCAACTCGATCGCTCGCGAATGCCGTAGCGAGCGACAAGTTCGGGAAAAAGGCGTGAGCCGCACGAAGAGGGTATTCAGCCGGCTGGACGGCTAGTGGATTGATCTGATCAAACGAGTCCGGTTGGGGATTCCGTTCCAGGTTCGGCCATGCGAGTCTGGCCTATGCGCACAGGGATCACCTTCACCGTATCGGCCGACGACCGTCAGCGCTTGCAAGCGATCGTCGCGGCCCCCACGAGCCCGCAGAAGCACGTCTG
>JBGSSZ010000255.1:0-1651 GCA_041736785.1 Limnoglobus sp. | reverse complement strand
ATCGACCCAACGATCGCGCCTGCGACGCCCGCGTCGCGTTCTCCGCCGACGGCCGCACCCTGCTCAGCAGCAACTGGGACGGCAGCCTCAACATCTGGTCGTCTGCGGATCCGTGACCCGATTGCCAGCCAGTAGGGCTTGTTTTCAACTGCTCCGCCATGCGATAGCTTGGACAAATGAAAGAGATCTACGTCAGCACTGATGTCGAAACTGACGGGCCCATCCCCGGGCCGCACTCGATGCTGAGCTTCGGTTCGGCCGCCTTCGACGCACAAAAAACGCTCCTCGGCACGTTCGAAGCCAATCTTCACCTGCTACCCGACGCGGTGCCGCACGCGGCGACCATGGAATGGTGGGCGACTCAGCCCGACGCCTGGGCGGCGCACCGCGAGAACCTCCAGGACCCCGCAGCCGCCATGACCGCCTATGTGGCCTGGCTCAAGACGCTGCCGGGAAAACCCGTCTTCGTCGGCTATCCCGCGGGCTTCGATTTCCTTTTTGTCTACTGGTATCTGATCCGCTTCGCCGGGGAATCGCCGTTTTCGTTTGCGGCTCTCGATATCAAGAGCTACGCGATGGCCGTGCTCGGCACCGACTTCCGCGCGACCGCCAAGCGGAGCATGCCCAAGGAGTGGTTCGACGAGCTCCCGCACACGCACAAGGCCCTCGACGACGCGATCGGCCAGGGTGCGCTCTTCTGCAATATCCTCGCGGCCAACCGTGCCAGACCGGGCCGGTGATTCACTGTGAAAAGATGCTGTCAACCCATTCACGGATGACCGCATGATGCGGTGCCCAGGCTTGCCACACCGACGCTGCCCAGCGTCGCACGGCGTCGCAGTGTTCGTCGGGACTGGTGGCAGCATGGACATCGGAGACCGTGACCAGGCCCAGACTCTCGGGAGGTGGTAACCGGACAATTTGTGATTTGATCGCCGCGAGTGCGATCATGGCAGCGTTGGTCTCGGTCGCGACGAGTCCGCGCTCGAGTGACAGGTGGAGGCGACAGAGGTGGATTCCCACAGAGCGTGTGTTCTGCTCGCAGAGACTGTGAGGATGCTGGGCTGCGAACGCATCGACCGTGAGTCGATGGACCGCAAAATAACGCTCGTAGTCGGCATATTCGCGAGCAAGGACTTCGCCATAGATGGCCCAACAGCCCGGCGACGACAGCATGTAGGGGTGCGTCGGACCGTCGAGTTCTGCAAACAGTCCACAACATCCCACGCACGGGCTCATGACTCAAATCTCTCGATGGTCACCGAAAGCCAAGTGCTTCCAGTGCGATTTTCATTCGGTTCCCGCTAATTAATTACGAGCCGGAAGCGTCAGCGACGGATATCGTCTTGCAAAGAACTTTACCCGTCGCTGACGCTTCCGGCTCGTAACGATAATTATTGTGACGCGTATCAGATGGCTGACACGTGCTGAAGGCCAAAGGTTCAATCCCGTCGCAGCGATTGCCAGGTGGCGATGCTCCAGTCCTGATCGTTGGGGTCTTTCATGTAGATGTTGGTGTTGCCATCATTTCCCCCCTTTTGCAGCGGATGAAGAACCACGGGCAAGCTTGGCACGGGAGGTCATTCGGACCGGTTTCGTGAATTTTACGGGCGGTTGCTGACAGCGATGAGATTCTTCAAAGCTCCTCAAA
>JBGSSZ010000198.1:0-15776 GCA_041736785.1 Limnoglobus sp. | reverse complement strand
TCCGCTCACCGCGATCCGACGAGCGTCCACCGTCGCGGCGCGGGCCACGATCCCCGCGGCGACCGCGCTCCGGGCGATCCTCCCGCGGCGGCGGTGGTGCAAAATCCTCGTCGAGTGGCGTCTCTTCGGTCGCGACGGGTGCAGGGGAAGCCTCGGCACTCACCTCGGCATCGTCGCCGAAATTGAAAGCATCGTCGTTTACCGTCTCGGGTGCCGTGGCGTCGAAGCGGTCGTTGGGTGCGTTCACGTCGAAGCTGTCGGCGATGCCCCCTTCAAAGAAGGGCAGAATCTCACCTTCCTCGTCGGCGGGGCTCGTGCGGCGCTCGGCACCATCGAGATAGGGCGGAGTCTCGGCAGCTTCCTCGTCCTTCTTCTTCCGCGGTTTTTTTTCCTTCGGCTCTTTCTTTGCGACAGGTTTCTTGCGAGCCTTCTTCGGCTTCTCGTCTTCGCCGCTGACTTCGATCAGTTCGATGATCTCTTCAGACTCGATGGTGGTCGGCTCCGACTGCGAATCGTCTTCGAATTCGAGTCCGGCTCCGAAGTCGCCGAGGTCGTCGTCGAACTCGATCGCGGGCGATGCGACGATCGGAGTCGCGGGTGCCGGGATCGGGCGCGTGGGGAATTTCAGCGGCTCGACCTCGTCCAGGTTGCCAAAGTCATCGTCGTCGGACGCATTCTGTTCGCCGCTGTCTGCGTCGCCGAAGCTGGTGTCCGAAGACTCTTCCGTGATCAGTTCACCGCCGAACGATTCTTCGACCAAGCCGACGCCGAAGCCATCGTCGTCGCCATCGCCATCGGACTCGACGGGCGAGGAGACTTCCGGCGGCAGCCAGGCGGTCATCGCCTGCGGTGATTCGGCACCGTCGTCATTGCGCCGTGGGCTGCGGCGCTCACTGCGCTCGCCGCGCGGTTTGCGACCGCCGCGGCTCACACCGTACTTGTCATCCTGCTCCGCTTCAATCTCGTCGATCACATGCTTGGGCAGCAGGTGCTTGTAGTAGACCGGATCGACATCGCTGACATGGAGGAATCCATTGCGACCGATGCCGAAGTCGACAAACGCAGCCTGGATGCTCGGCTCGATGTTGACGATCTTGCCCTTGTAGATGTTGCCGACATAGCTTTCCTGGCTCGCTCGCTCCACATAGAGCTCTTCGAGCACTCCGTTCTCAACGATAGCGATGCGGCATTCTTCTGCCTGCGCCACGTTGATCAGCATTTCCTTCTTCATTCCATTCCTTTCGGGAATCAGGCCGCAAATCGCGGCGATTATTCGACGACGGGACCGTTTGGGGAAAGCCCCCAGGTGGCCATCGCGGGTTCGGGTTCTTCGAGCACCGTGCGCGAAGAAATGTCCAGTGGTTTCAATTCGGGGATGCCCGACGGCGGCGCGTCGAGCAGGCCTTCGTAGGTCTCGTCATGGAGTTCGAGTTCGCTGCGCTCAATGACCGCGCCGGTGACATATGGCGAGGGGAGTCCCAGCAGTGCGATGAGCTCATCCGCGCGGGCCGTGCCGTAGGGCGTCACCCAGATGTCGAGCATCAACCACTCGGTATCCACGGTGATTGATCGCAGGTAGGGCTTGATGTTGACCTGCCTCGGGCGGGGCTTCAGTCGCGGCGACCAGACGCGCTCCTGATCCAGCAGTCGCGGGATACTCTCTGCGGCGACGGCAACATCATTGGGTGTGAGTTCGAGTCGATAAATCTTACGGCGTGCGGCGGCGATGGTTTTGGGATCGACGGAGTAGCCGGAGAGAAAGTTCAGCCCAGTGGGAGCCTGTGCCTGCATGCGTTCGAGGAGCACCTCCGCTTCGAGCGGGGCGGTGAGTTCGATCTCCATGACTTCGTTTTTGCCCTCGATGCCGAGTGGCAGGGAGAGTGCGCACATGATGCGGGGCTGAGGGTGGAAGCCGCCGGAGAATTTGAAGTCGATTTGAGCGCGGCGACAAAGTCGCTCGACGCTCCGCATGAGGTCGAGGTGGCTGAGCAGTCGCAAGTTGCCGCTTTTTTCAAAGCGGAGCCGGTGTTTCTCGCCGAGCATCGGTGCCGGGCACTTCGAACAATCGAAGCATCCGCCTTATGGCGTCGGCTCTCATCGATTGGGGGTTGGAAACGCAGACCGTCGTTCGGCGCCGGAGTTGGCGGGAAGTTCGGGCTTCGCGTCTCGACCCGTCGGCTGGCAAACCTTGCAGTTCGTCATTCAGCGACATCGGGGAGAAAGCGACGCAGTTGTTCTCGTAAGTAACTCAATACGTCGCGGGCGGTGTCCATCCGCAGGGCTTCGCTTGCGACGCGTTCGGCTTCCGGCACGGTAAAGCACCGGAGAACCTTCTTGATTTCTGGGATCTTGCGGGGTGTGACGCTCAGCGACCGGATGCCCAACCCGACCAGCAGCGGGGCATAAACCGGCTCACCGCTCATCTCTCCGCAGACCGTGATATCCACCTCAGCCTGCTGACCCGCCACCGTGATATGCTTCATCAGCTTCAGCACAGCGGGGTCGACAGGGCAATAGAGGCTGGCCACATGTTCGTTGTTCCGGTCGGCGGCGAGCACATACTGCACAAGGTCGTTGGTGCCGATGGAGAAGAAGCTCACCTGCTTCGCCAGCGACTCCGCGACCAATGCCGCCGAGGGTACTTCGATCATTGTACCAATTGGCACATTGCGTTTGTAGTCAATTCCTGCCTCGTCGAGATCTTCTTGCACTTCCAAGAGCAAACTGAGGCATTGCCGCAATTCCAGCACCGTGCTGATCATCGGGAACATAATCTTCAGGTTGCCGAAAGCACTGGCCCGCAGGATCGCACGAAGCTGCGTAACGAAGAGTGGCTTGTTCCTCAGGCACAGGCGGACGCTCCGCAAGCCGAGAAAGGGGTTCTTCTCGTTCAGAATGCCTGTCGCTTCCGAGAATTTATCAGCTCCCAAATCCAGCGTGCGGATGACCACCGGTCTATCGGGGCCGAACGCGTTCAGCACTTCGCGATAGGCGAGGAAGTGCTCTTCCTCCGTCGGGGCCCGCGACTTGTTGACGTAGAGGAACTCCGTGCGGTACAGGCCGACGCCTTCGGCACCCCGCTCGAGGCAGTGAATCGCTTCGCTGGGAAACTCGATGTTGCCCAGAAGCTCGATGTGCACGCCATCCTTGGTCAGCGGTTCGACGTCGAGCATCGCTTCGTAGCGGCCCGCTTCGTCGGTTTCGGCCTGCAGCAGTGCCTCGTACCGGGCGAGCGTCTCCGAGTCGGGATCGGCAATCACGACGCCCTGAGCACCGTCAACGATGAGTAGGTCACCGCCGGAGATTTCGCTGAGCAGTCGCCCGATACCCACGACGGCGGGAATCTCGAGTGCCCCCGCCAGGATCGCGGTGTGGCTGGTCGGGCCACCGCTTTCCGTGGCGAACGCGTGGACCATCTTCGTATCGAGTTGGGCCGTCTCGCTCGGTGTCAGATCGGTTGCAATCACGATCACGGGCGAAGTAATGTCATCGAGCGATTCGCGGCGTTCGCCCAGCAGGAGATTCAGCAGTTGCTTTTCGAGGTCGATGATGTCGGCCTTGACGCGAGTCGCCCATTCCCCGGCAATCGCCGCGGCGGCATCGAGGGCCTTGGCCTTCGCACGCAAGTGCCGGCTGACCGCATACTCGGCGGAATAACTCTCGCTGCGGATCAGCGTTTCCAGATCGTAGCGGAGCGTCGGATCTTCCAGCAGCACGGCATGGGAGCCGAAGATGCTGCCAATGTTGCGGCCGTGCTTGGTGGCGACTTCACTTTGACGGTTCCGGGCGTGCGTCGCGGCGGCGACCAGCGCGGTCTGCAGTCGGATCAGTTCCTCCGGGACCATCTCGTCACTGACGCGGCGACGCGGGATGCGCACGCCTTCCGTGTCGAGCACCAGGGCGGGGCCGATTGCGATGCCAGGGGAGACCGGGATACCGTGCCAGGTGTTCATTGTTGGAGTGGGCCCGCCGTGAGCTGTCAGTCGTCCTGAATGGTTGTTGCGAGACATTTCACCAGCGGATCGATCGCCGCTTCAGCGTCAGGCCCTTCGACTTCGACAATCAGTTCGGCACCCGGGACTGCGACGAGCATCATGAGTTCCCACGCGGTCTTGCCGTTGGCGGGCTTCTCGCCGTACCAGACTGTGACGCTCGCGTCAAAGCCGCAGGCGAGTTGTGCGAACGCCGTGGCGGGCCGCGGGTGGAGCCCCATGGGGTCGGCGATGATCACGGAGCGGCGGATCGGGCCTGACGTCGTCATGGCATGGCTCCGTCGCCGGCTTGCAGCAGATCCCAGACCTCGTCCGCTGTCGTCGCGGCCCGCAGCGACGTCACATAGCACTCGTTCTGCATCGCTTTTGCGACGTTTTCGAGGGCTCGCAGGTGATCGCCGGGCCGGTCGGGGGGCGAGATGATCATCACCAGCACGTGCGCGGGTTCGCCGTCGATGCTCTCGAACGGGATCCCGGCCTTGGAGATGGCCATCGTGCCGAAGAGGTGCGGCACCCGCGGGAACCGCGTGTGCGGGATCGCGATATGGTGACCGATACCGGTCGTGCCCAGAGCTTCCCGGCGGAGGATCGCCTTGACCACATCCTCGCGGTCGTCGGAGGTGAGTTGCCCCGACGCGATCAGACTCTCCACGACTTCACGAATGGCGTCGTCACGGGTCGTCGCCTGCAATTCGGCAACGATCGCGTCTTTCACAATGAAATTGGCCATCCTCATGCTTGCGGCTCCTACTTGCTCTTGCCTTCGTAACCGCCATGGGAGGGATTGCGCCGGTGATCTTGCAGCTTCTCCTTGTAGTGCACGATCTGCACCTTCATCTTCTCGATGGCGGCGTTCACCGCGATCAGGGGATCGTCCGCTTCGGCGAGTGCGACGAAATCGTGCTTGTGCTCCGCGTTCAGCAGGACTTCCGCTTTCTTCGATTCGCCACGCATGTCGAGAGTGACCTCGATCAGAAGCACGCGTTCGAAGTAGTGAAGCAGCTTTTCGGCACGCTCCTCGATCGCCGCTTTCATCGCGTCATCGAGATGCCCATGGCGGGCGGAGACTTTCACTTGCACGTCCATCTTCCTTTCCAATGGGAATCCCATCATTGTATTACTTCCCGAACCGCACCACCATGCGCTGCCCGATCCAGAGCCGCTTGGGCGAGGGGTCGAGCGTAATGATCACTTCGGTGGTGCGGACATCGTTGAAGTTTCCGGGGTCGAGCAGGATAGCCCGCTTCGGGGCGACCCAGCGTGAAATCGCCGTCACGCGACCGGACCAGGTCGTTGCGTCGCGGCTATCGTCGCGGACCGTCGCGGGCATGTTCATGCTGATCCGGCTGATATCCGCCTGCTCCACCTCGGCCCGCACGATCAGTGGGCCCGCCGGGGCAAACACAACCCCGGGATCCATCGGATTGGGAGCCAGCATGGCCCCGACGCCGCACTGCATCCGCACGATCGTGCCGTCCGACGGCGCCGTGATCGTGCAATCCTGCTGATAGCGTTTGGTCTTGATCAGTGCATCGTTTGCAGCTTCCACCCGCTTCTGGGCGGCTCGCACTTCGAGGTCCTGATCGATGGCTTTCAATGCACTCAGGCGGATCTGCTCCGCATCGATGTTCAACCGGAAGCTGCGAAGCTCCGCTTCCTGAACATCCACATCCGCGGCTGTCACCGGAATCGAGGTCGAAGCACCGACCTGCTGACGCATCTGATCGAGCTTGATGGCTGCTGCCGCGACGCGGACCTTCGCGGCCTCGATGTTCAACTGCAAAGCTTCGATGTCGGAGGCTGCTTTCTTCGCCTTGGCCTGGGCCGCTTCGACTTCGATGCGTGCGACATCGCAAGCCAGGCCCGCCTCCTTGACCATTTCCACGTAGTCGCGGTCGTCGATGCTGACGATGGCTTCGCCGGCCTTCACATCGGCACCTTCGGTGACGTGCAGCTTGACGATGCGGCCTGGTCGCACGGGATCGAGCGATCGCACCAGACCGACGGCATCGACGCGACCGGTGCAGACCACGTCGAGTGAATCGACGCTGATGGCCGACTCCGTGGATTGCTGCACAGGGCGACTCAGCAGCCAGGCGGGGATGCCGATCGTCGCCAGCAGCAGGATCGCCCCGATTCCATAGGCCAGACGCGTTCGTGTCATCGTCGTTACCGGATGTTGTGTGCGGGGTCCACATTCTGAAACGACCGCAGTGCCGCGAGCCCGCTGACGATCGCCATGATCATGGTGATGACGCCGGCCGCGATGAGCACCAGGGGATGCAGCGTCACTTCCGTGCCGACGCGGTCGCCGATATAGGCGATGAGAATCGTCAGTGGCAGCGCGATCATGATGCCGAACAGACCGACCCAGAACGACTGAGCCAGCACGTTCATCTTGAGCCGCCAACGGGGAATGCCCATGGCCCGTAGCGTGGCGAATTCGCGCTGCGATGCCGCCGTCGCGGCGTAGAGCGTCTGACTGGTCACCACGGCTCCCACCAGCAAGCCCAGCATCGCGGTGAAGCCCACAGCGACCCCCGCTTTTGTGGTCAGGAGCCAGTGCTTCCGCGACCGCCAGGAAAATTCGTCCGCGGTGTACGCCGTCATCGACGGGTAGGTGTTGAGGCGGGCTACCACGGCATCGAGATTGGTCCCCGGCTTGCACTTGGCCATGATGTAGGTCGTCTGGCCAGGCACGTAGCGCATGAGCACGCGGGCCGTGTCGTGGTTGCAAAAGACGTAAGGCCCGCCGAGGCTCTTGTAGCCTTTGATGGTGCCGATGACGCGGACGCGGACGCCGAAGATTTCCGCGGACTCACCGACAGCTTTGATGCCGAGCCGCCCGAGTTCGCCGTAGTCGACCGCGACCGTGAAGGGCTCCTTCAGCCGCGAGGTCAGATCGGGATCGTCCCGCAGGGCCTCGACCAGACCCAGCGAATCGGCGTCCATCTGGCAGCCGACGATCGTGCAGACTTCCGGCACAGGCGGCTCCCGTGTCGGGCTCACCCGCGTCCAGAGCGAGAAGCCGATTGTCGAAGTCTCGATGCGTTCGACTTCCGGTTGAGCCAGCAGGCGGTCGCCCCAACGCTCGGGGAACGCCATGCCGAGGTCGACGGAACGGACACCCGGATACCCGCACCAGATCTCCGCACGGCTCTTGTCGACCGGAATTGAGGTCATGGAGATCAGGCCGATCACCAGCCCCGTCTGCGCGCCAATGAGAATGGCACTGAACGCCACGGCCAGCACGGCAGGGAAAAAGCGGTAGCGTTCGTACCAGATCGTGGTGAGGGCGTAGCTCATGAACTTTCAATTTTACCCGACAGAGTGGCCGGGTTCATAATTCGACCGGCGGTTTTCGCCATTCCGCGCCGAGATTCTACGACTGCAACGGTTGCATCAGATCCACAGCTTCATGCGCTCGCGGAGCCCCGGCGGGAGCTTGGCGTCCAGCACTCGCAGCACCTCGTTGGGGTGGTAGCGCGTGCTGAAGTGCCCGGCCACGATCAACTCATTCTCAAAGCGGTCGGCTCGCTCCAGAAAGTCGTCGAGGTGCATGTGCCCGTACTTGTGAATCTTGTCGCGGCGGTGATTCGGCCGGATGAAGCTCAGTTCGGTGATGAGGATTTTCGCCTCGTAGGCAGCCTGGCAGTCGTCGAGCCCTTTGGGGCTGGTGTCGCCGGTGTAGGCGACCAGCGGCGTGCGGATCTCGCGGGTCACCGCCGTGCCGGCTTTCCGCAGATCGCGGATCTTCTCCCCGGGCAAGCCAAAGTACTCCTCCTTGAGCTTCTGCTTGCGTTCCCAGACCACATAGCCGAGCGAGGGGATCGTATGCGTGGTGGCGAAGGTGGTGACCACCAGTTCTCGGGAGAGTTCGATCTCGACACCGGGTTCGAGGCCGACAAGATCGCACGTCTGTCGACCGCGGTCCAATCGCTGCATAATCAGCAGGAGCTTGCGGACATCGTCCACACACTCAACCGGCACGTAGACCGTGGGCGGTTCCATCTTCATCATCCGTCGCCGGGCGACATACACCGGCAGCCCGGCAATGTGATCGAGATGGGAATGGCTGATGAACCAGTTCGGTGTGCCCATGAAATCCCAGGGCTGCGCACCGAGATCGAAGCCGAGCTTCAGTTCAGGAATGCGCCAATAGCTTTGCACGGCGGCTCGCGACCATCCTTCGATAGTGAGCCCGCCATGCTGATGCGAGAGGTAGGGTGCATTGTCGACCGGCCGATCCGCGGACATGTCCAGCCTTCCCGACTGCCGCAACGCGGAGTTGCGGCAGCCGAACGGGATCACTTCTTTTCAAAGTCGCCCGCTTCGATGATGACGAGCTTCTTGGCGTCGATCAGTCGGTCGAACGCCTTCTTCACATCGGTCGGCTGCACGGCTTCGATCCGCTTTTCGAGTTCGTCGTAGTAGGCGAACGTGCGGCCCGCGTGCATCTCCTTGACCAACATGCCCGCCAAAGCGCTGTCGTTGCCACGGCTGACTTTGAGGCTCTGCAAGTACGCTTTCTTGCCCTGCTCAAGCTCATCAGCACTGAGGCCTTCGCTGAGGAACTTGTTCACTTCCTCGGCGATGGTCGAGTCGACTTTGTCGATATTCTTCGGGTTGGTGATGGCAAAGATCATGAAGGTGCCGATGTCGTCGACGGCGGAGGCCACGACGTGCGAACCGACGCCATAGGAGAGCCCTTCCTTGCCGCGGACCCGGACGCTCAACCGGCTGGAGAGCGGCGACTGACCCAGAAGATAGTTGCCGATGACCATCGGTGCATAGTCCATGTCGGTGTCCTTGAGCGGCAGCATCAGCCCGGCGACATAGACCGCGTTGGCCTTGTCCGGTGTGTTGATCTTTTCCGTGCTGCCCGCGACGGTCTTGAGTTCGCTGGTAATCCGCTGGTAAGGCGTCTTGGCCTTCCAGCCCGACAGGAAGCTGTTGACCGTTGCCAGTGCCTTCTCCGGGTCGAAGTCACCAACGATGGCGAGTTCGCCGGCATTGCTGCCCAATTGAGTGTCGTAAATTGCTTTGACTTTCGCCGTCGTCGTTTCACGAAGCCGGGCGATCGATTCATCGATGGTCGGCGTGTAACGCACATCGGTCGGCGGGTACGGCGACAGCTTCCGACGCAGAGCCGTCGAGGCCAGCACCTGTGGCTCATTGCTGTTCTTCTCCAGACTAGCGATCTGCTCGCGCTGCATCACTTCGAATTCCTGCTCCGGGAACGATGGATGCCGCAGGATGTCGCCAACAAGCTCCAGCACGGCCGGGAGATTGTCCCGCTTGGTGCTGATCCGCACAGTGAGAGCTCCCCGACCGGAGTCGAAGCCTACAGACGCATTCAGCTTGCTGAACTCGTCTTTGATCTGCTGGCGGTTCTTGGTGGTCGTGCCACGCTCCATGAGCGGCCCGAGGAAGTCCATGGCGGTCACGTTGCCCTGCAGCGACTCGGGATTGCCGAAACGGAGCACGAGATCGACGCTGACGGTCTCACCGCGGGTCTTCTTGGGCAGGAGAGCGTACTTGACGCCCTCGCCGACGATACCGTTCTGCACGCGGGCGTTCACATTCGCTGGCGTGGGATCGAAGACTTCGCCCGTGGCCAACGCGGCCCGGCCTTTGTAGTTCTCGACGAGCTTGGCGATCTCCGGCGAGTTCGGCACGTCGGCCCGGACGACATCCTTCATCGGCACATAGGTGCCCACGGTGCGATTCGAGCGGATCAGATACTTGGCGGCCACGCGATTGACATCGTCCGCCGTCACCTTTTCGAGACGATCGCGATGGAGGAAGAACAGCCGCCAGTCACCGCAGCCGGCCCAGTCGCTGAGGCTGACGGCGAACCGCTGACTGTTGGCGAGCGTCTGCTCGCGATTCCGCAGCAGCGACTGCCTGGCACGATCCACTTCCTGGTCCGTGACCTTGCTCTTGCCGAGATTCTCAAGCGTGTCGATGAGGATGTCGCGGGCTTCCTCGGTCTTCGCGGGATCAGTCTGTGCCCCGAGGATGAGCACGCTGGGATCGTGCCAACTGAACGCAATGCCGCTGACATCGTTCGACTTCTTGGTTTCGACCAGGGCTTTGTAGAGGCGACCGTTGGGCTCGCTGGTGAGGACGTGGTTGAGGATTTCGCAGGCGGCGAAGTCGGCATGTGATGCGGAGGGGATGTGATACACCGCTCCGGTTGCACCGGTGGACCCGACGCGGCGGAGCGTCACGATCCGCTCGCCATCCTGAGCGGGCTCCTCGGTGTAGGTCTTGGGAAGCTCCGTGTTGGGGTTCTTCAGTGGGCCGAAATACTTGACGATGTATTCGAGGGCTTTCTTCTCATCGAACTTGCCCGCGACAATCAGCATCGCGTTGTCGGGTCGGTAGTACTTCTTGTAGAAGGCCTGCAGGTTTTCGATGGGGACGCGTTCGATGTCAGTGCGGTTGCCGATGGTGCTCTTGCCGTAGTTGTGCCATTCGAAGGCTGTGGCGAGCATTCTCTGCATTAGGACGCCTTCGGGGTCGTTTTCCCCGCGTTCGAACTCATTGCGGACCACGCTGAACTCCTTCATGAGCTCCTCGCGGGCGATGAAGCTGTTGACCAGACGATCGGCTTCGAGCTCGATGCCGAACTCGAGGTTGGCATCATCCGCGGGCATGGTCTCGAAGTAATTGGTGCGATCCACCCAAGTTGTGCCGTTGAAGCTGGCACCGTGGTCGCGGAGTGCTTTAGGGACATCGGGGAACTTGGGACAGCCCTTGAAGACCATATGTTCGAGCAGGTGGGCCATGCCGGTTTCGCCGTAGCCCTCGTGGCGGCTGCCGACGAAGATCGTGCAGTTCACGGTGACTTTGGGCTGCGTACCGTCGGGGATGAGCAGGATCCGCAATCCGTTGGCCAGCTTGTATTCGCTGACGCCTTCGACGTTGCCCAGCTTGGTGGGGACCTCGGCGGCGGGTAGAGCATTGACGCACGCAAGACAGGCGAATACCGCCAAGGTTCGTTGAATCAGGGTAATCACAGTGACTCCAGTTTGACCGTCGCGACACCCGGGAGCGGGATCGCGATTCTGTTGTTTTCAGCAATCGATCGGACTTGACAAGCGGGCGGCGTTCGGAAATTGTCCACACCACGCTCCGGGAGTCCGCCATGAGATCCATTACGACGCTGGCCGCGGCATTGATCGCTCTGCAATTCTGCGGTTGTTCGACCATGAACAACACGGAAAAAGGTGCCCTCGTCGGCACGGGCATGGGGGCCGTGGTGGGCACTGCCATCGGTGCCGCCACAGGAAATCCCCGCACGGGAGCCGCTATCGGCGCTCTCGGCGGTGCCGTCGCCGGTGGTGCCATCGGCAACGAAGAAGACGAAAAAGAGAACCGCTACGCCCTCGCTCAGGCGTCCTACGAGCGTGACGCCGCCCAGGCACGTCTCGGGCTCACTGACGTCGTCATGCTCCACCAGCAGGGAACCACTCCGAACGTCATCGTGAATCAGATTCACTCTACCGGCAGTACTTTTGCCCTGAGCACGGCGGACATTCAATATCTCACGCAGCAGAATGTGCCCGGGCCAGTGATCGAGGCGATGCAAAACAGCCGAGCCCGTCCCGTCGTGGCCCGCGAACGAGTTATCGTGCGCGAAGAACCGGTCTACATCGGGCGGCCGCACTGCTATCCCTATTATTGTCGGCCGCACGGCCCGCGATTCGGCTTCAGCTACGTCCAGGTCCGTTAGCGTTTTCCTCATTCTCAAATCAAGCACTAGGCTTCCCGAGCCTTCGCGGTTATCTTTTCTCAAAGAACGCCAGACCCGGTGCGAATCACCGGGTACCCCGACTCCACACGCAGGGTTGCTATGTCTACACCGACCGAACCCACCTCAGCCTATAGCAACCGCGAGATTCGGCTCATCAGCCACTCCTCGCTCTTTTACTGGTGGCCCGTCTGGGTCTTCGGGTTCTTCATGGCGATCTGGACCTCCATGGAAAACGACCGCATGGCCGTTGTCCCGCATGATGCCACCATGAAAACCAGTG
This sequence comes from Limnoglobus sp., assembly GCA_041736785.1. Lineage (GTDB taxonomy): Bacteria > Planctomycetota > Planctomycetia > Gemmatales > Gemmataceae > JBGSSZ01. The sequence goes on along the minus strand of JBGSSZ010000198.1, from coordinate 3,742 downwards.
CAGTCGAGTCTTCCGATGGCAAAAACACTGTCCGCACCTACACGCTCAAAACCGCCTACGATCTGCCCAAACAGAGCAAGCGGGCCGTCGAGCATACCGATCAGGACAATCCCGGCGACGCGTTCCCGATCCACATCTCGCAGCACGCCTGGCTCGGAAGTCTTTTCGTCACCATTCTGCTGTTTGTCATCGTCATTACCAATGTCCCACTCCGTGGACTCTGGTCCTTCCTTGTGATCATCATGTTGATTGTGGTGGCACTTTTCATCCACGTGCTGCATGGCTGGGACGATATCCTCGAGCGACTTGGCAACCTCCGCGTTTACATCAACCTGGCCGGGTATCTGACCATCTCCACATTCGTTTTCATTGTCTGGTGTCTTGCGACCTTCCTGTTTGACCGCCGTAGCTATGTGGTTTTCACGCCTGGTCAGATCCGTGTCTGCGAGCACATCGGCGACAGCGTCCGCACTTACGACACGATGGGCGTCACGATGCAGAAGCAGCGAGACGACCTCTTCCGTCACTACATACTTGGCTTTGGCTCGGGCGACTTGATTTTGAAGACATCGGGAGCCGATTCACACGAAATCAAAATGCCCAACATTCTCGGCATCGGCTGGCAACTGCGGGCCGTCGAAGATCTGCTGCGCGAACGCTCCGTGACCACCGGCTGAGTCGAATTGTGAGCCGGCCGCGCCAGCCACGGTTGCAGTCTTCGAAACATCAGAAGACTATCCCCGTCGCTGGCGTGTCAGCCAACTCAACCCCTACTTTGCTGCCGCTTCTTCCAGCGGTTCCTTCACCAGTTGCAGATAAAACGTCGTCTTCTTCTCCTCGATCTTGTTGGCGAGGAGCTTCTCGGCGTCTTTCTTTTCGTTGTAAGCGAAGACGCCGACGCGCTTGCTGGCGTTGTCGAAAACGACCCAGATCGCTTTCATTCGCACTTCCTTGACGGCCCGTTTGCGGGCAGGCTTTTTCGCTGCCGCGGGCTTCTTCTTGGCGACGACCTTCTTCTTTTTCTTCTTGGGTGCGTCTTCATCCTCGTCATCATCGCCGGCATCGTCGTCGGCTTCGACATCCGCGTCCGCGTCGAGTTCCCCCTCCTCATCCTCTTCGTCTTCATCTTCGTCTTCGTCTTCGTCGTCTTCCTTTTCTTCGTCCTTCTCGCGGGCCTCGGCTGCTTCCGCTTCGCGGCGAAGATCCATGCGACTCTTGCCCCCACCCGTCTTGCGTGCCATGTCCGCGCCTCCAGCGTGATGATCGAAAATCGTTCGGGTATGCTATGACTTACAGCCAGCGTTTCCACTTGAAGAGCACGAACGACGCCAGCCCCAGAATTGCCATCAGTCCCAGGGACAGGTAGTAGCCATACTGCCATTCCAGAGCGGGCATGTGCTTGAAATTCATGCCGTAAACTCCCGCGACCAGCGTCATCGGGAGCACGACCGTGGAGATCATCGCCAGCACTTTCATCACTTCGTTGGTGCGGTTCGAGGCGGACGCCAACTGCATCTGCATGAGGTCGCTCGTCGCTTCCCTGGCTCCTTCGATCAGCTCGGTGTAGCGCACCAGGTGGTCGTAGACATTGCGGTAGTAGTGGATTTCCGACTCGCTCACGAGGTCGAATTCCGCGCGGACGAGTCGTGCCAGCACCTCGCGTTCGAGCACGAGCGTTTTTCTCAGAAACAGGATTCGCCGCTTGAGGTGCAAGAGCTGATGCAGGAGCTTGCGTGATGGTTTCGACATCAGCCGCGTCTCGAGGCGCTCGAGTTGTGAAGTAAATCGCTCGACCACCGGCGCATACTCATCGACCATTTCGTCGAGGAGCAGGTGAAAGAGAAAGTCGGGGCCACGGTGCAGCAGATCGCCCCGCTTCTCCATGCTCTGCTGAACTGCATCGATGCAGATCAGTTTGTCGTAATGATGCGTCACGAGCAACTGATGTGAAAGGATCGTGCTGAGTTGCGGACGCCATTTCCAGTTGCGCTGGGGGTATGGCACATAATCGGTCGGTGAACAGATATGCCACGGCAGCGGGTTCACGATCACGAAGAGATGGTCGTCGAATTCTTCCACTTTCGGCAGGTGAGCCCCTTCCTCCGGCAGTCGACGCGGACGCTCCATGTCCTCCATCGTGAGTGGATGGACCGACCGCAGTGCGAAGATCTGTTCCTCTTCCTCAGGCGTCGGCGATTCCAGATCGATCCAGGCCACGTCCCCGTCAGCGAGCGTGGGTAGTGTCTGCGTCTGGGTCGTGATGCCTGTGGACGCACAGTAGTGATGGATGTGGATCATGCCGTCGTTCTACTTCGGCGCTGTGAATTGACCGCCGCTGCTTTGGGATCCGCTGACCTGCCCGGTCTTGGTGTTGTAGATGAGTGGGTTGCCACTGTTGTAGTCGCGGCTTTCGGTGCCACGCCGACGGCGATAGATGGTGGCCTGCCCGCCGTTGTAGCCGCGCAGAATCACCTGCGTGCCGTCGTATTCGATGACGTGCCCGTTGCCGAGATAATCATCCGTGCGGATCTCGGCTCCGTCGAGTGCTTCCATGCGACGGGTCTCCTCGCCACCGACCGCCAGTGCCCGGTGCGTGGACACCTTGAATGTGCTGTTGCACTTCAAGTACATCGATCGCGGCGGCAGGGCGATCGTCTCGTCGACTTTCAACTGCAGATTGTCCGTCGGCACCTGCACGACGCGGACGCCCTCGCGGAAGACCGCTTCCTGAAAGAACCCGCGGCGGTCCGTGAGGTCGAGTCGGCCGCTGAACCGCACAACCGTGAGCTTCATTTCGGACTCGCTCTTGGTCTCGGGTTTGGCATCGGGATTCGGGCCGGCGTCTTTCGTGCCCATCGCCAGTGTCCGCGTCACGCCGGGGCCGGTGCCGGTGATCGTGTTCTGCGGCGGCTTGTTCGGATCGGTTTCGACCCTGGCCTCCAACAGCTTTGCTTCGATCTGTTGAGCCTTCACGACCTTCTTCGTGGTGCGGTCGATGGTCTCGTCGAGGTAGAGCACGGAGTGGTTGCCACTCTTCACGTCATCCTGGCTGGCCGGTGCACAGACGACGGTTTGCACTTTGGGATCGCCTTCTTTCTTCTCGCGACGGGTCTGATTGAAGTAGAACGGCCGATCGAAGGTCACGTTCATTTCGTGACACGCCACCGAGGATCGCGTCGAAGTTGTGGCCAGCGACGGCACGCCTTCTGCTGCGGCTTGCACAGCCTGCACCTGACCCGTGAATGCGGCTCGACGACCTTCGCCCAGGAAGATCATCTTCTCCTGCCAGTGGATGGTGATCTCGGCTTTGTGCTTGACCGCGCCGCCAGCGAGGTCGGTCGAACTCGGCATCTTCATCCAGCCGGCACCTTTCACATCCACCTTGTTCGCGGGCTGGTCGATCAGCACGGTCGGCCCGCAGATCGTCGTCGTCTCAAAATGCACGCGGGCGATCTCTGTCGGCGTGCCGTGCACTACCAGGACGTGGCCCGTGCCGCTCTTCTTCATGTTGAGCGAGCCGCCACGGATGTCGATGCCGATCGCGGACTTCTTCGGATCGTTGGGCGCCTGTGTCACAATCACGCGATCGTCGCAGCGGGCTTCGTGGAGATCATACTTCGCGGCTGCGTCCAAACCGGTCTGGCGGTGCAGCCAGACATCGATCTTGCGGGCCGACATGTGAACGGGATTCGGCTTGGTTGGCTGCTGGACCACGCGCCCGCCCGGCGTCGGCGGCAGCGGC
>JBGSSZ010000193.1:0-1712 GCA_041736785.1 Limnoglobus sp. | reverse complement strand
ACGGCGGAGACGGCGACGTGGCCGGACAAGCCGGAGGAGTTGCGGCGGGCGGCGTTCAACAACCGCGATCGGATGAAGCGGTCGAAGGGGAAGGCGATGCAGCGTCGGCGGAGCGAAGTGGTGGAGCGGACGTTCGCGCACGTTTGCGAGACGGGTGGATCGCGGCGGAGTCATCTCCGCGGCTTGGTGAACGTGACCAAGCGCTACTTGATCGCGGTGGCGGCGCACAATCTGGGTCGGATCCTGCGCCGACTGACCGGGATTGGAAAACCGAAGGCCTTGCAGGGGGCGGCTGGCGGTCTTGTCGCGCTTCGACAGCGCCTCCCTGAGCGCTTCAGGAAGGCTTGGGCGAGTTCGCGAACAGGTTTTGCAATGATGAGCGTCTGGGTTCGACGGAATGGGAATCGCAACACGGGACGGTACGTAGTCTGAGTCGTTTGCGGAAAAACGCCATACTACAACGGGCTGCTAGATTCGATTGCCCACTTGCTTGATTACGACCTGGCGCAAATGCGGAAGCACGCGATCATGAAGTAACACACAGGCAAGCCCTGACAACCTTCCAAACAGGATCTGCAAATGACCACTGATAGACGCATTCCCATCTCGCTGCTCACGCTTCGTCTCTCGATTTTTTTCGTCATGCTGATGTGGACGTTAGATAAATTCATCCGGCCGGAACATGCGGCTTCGGTCTTTGAAAAGTACTACTTCGTCGGCGGCCTGGGGCAGGTGCTGACCTGGACGCTTGGAGGATTAGAACTCGTTTTGCTGGTCGGGTTCATGCTCGGGATCGCAAAACGTTGGACCTACGGCGCGGTCCTTGTTCTGCATGGCATCTCAACGCTCAGCGCATTTAATCATTACATTACCCCCTTCGCCGAAGGGCCGCATCTGTTGTTCTTCGCTGCCTGGCCGATGCTGGCGGCATGCTTCAGTCTTTATCTGCTGCGCGATCTCGATCAACTAGGCGTTGTTCGCTGGGGAACCCGATCCACCGAGTCAACCTTTCACAATTTACGGAGGTAGTTTCTTAGGAAATCAATGAACAATTCTCATTCGGACGCCCTCGTGTTTTTCGGAGCTACCGGTGACCTACTGTAGCCGCTAATCGGTGGAGTATTGTCGGTATCGACCTCGATAACACCATGATTTCGAGATTTTGGAGCGATAAAGAGGTGCGCCATATGTGGCCCATCACTTTCTATTAGTAAAAAGGGACCGAGTGATGCTGAACCAATTGCAAGTCGTTCACGTGGATAGCCATCGCATTGCGTACGCTCAGCAGGGCGAGGGGAGTCCGGTCGTTCTGATTCATTGCATTCCGACATCGAATCTGTTGTGGCGGAACGTCATGCCGGAGCTGGCCAGCACACACCAGGAGTTTGCGCCTGACATGCTGAATTACGGCCAATCAGATAAACCCGCGGACGCCAACGTCTCAATTGAGGCGCAGAGCCGTCTGATCGTCACGTTCATGGATCAACTCGGACTGCAGTCTGCCGACATCGTGGCGCACGATATCGGCGGAGGGGTCGCGCAACTGATCGCCGTCAACTATCCCGATAGAGTTCGCAAGTTGGTCTTGATCGACACGATCTGTTTCGATTCCTGGCCGATCCCCGAGTACAACGTGTGCGCCGTCCGTATCCGCAAAGCCGCGGAGCCGGAGTACGCGAAGCGACTCGAACCGCAGCAGTGACCCGCCCTCT
>JBGSSZ010000189.1:0-4816 GCA_041736785.1 Limnoglobus sp. | reverse complement strand
CCCGAGAGGGCGAACAAGGGCATAAAGGCGAGGATCACGACCGCCGTGCCGAAGACGATCGCGGTGCGCACCTCGGCACTCGCCTCATACACGACGCGCAGCACGGGCTGGGGTGCCGCCGCGTGGCTGTTCTCACGCAGCCTCCGGAAAATGTTCTCCACATCCACGATCGCATCATCGACGAGTTCACCCATGGCCACGGCGATCCCGCCAAGGGTCATGATGTTGATGGTGAGTTCGACCCCGGTCGCCAGACTGAGGAGCTTGAACACGATGGCCGTGACCGCCAGCGAAATGGGAATCGCGGTCAGCGAGATAAACGTGGTGCGGACGTTCAGCAGAAAAAGGAAGAGGATGATCAGGACCAGCACGGCCCCGATGACGAGTGCTTCGCCGACGTTGGCGACGCCACGGTCGATGAAACCACGCAATTGATAGATCTGCGGCTCAACGACGACATCTGTCGGTAGCGACGGCTCAATGTCTGCGAGTGCGGCTTCGACCGCGTTTGTGAGCATGCGGGTGTCGGTGTGCGGCTGCTTGACGATGGTGACGATCACGCCCGGATCGCCAATCACGCTTGCGTCGCCGCGCTTGACCTGTGGCCCTTCGACGACCTTGGCGACTTGCTCGAGCAGGATAGTTCGCTTGTCGCCGGCTTTGATGGGGATCTTCCGAAGATCCTGCAGGACGCGCTCAGGTTGCGGGCCGAGCCGGCCTATCACGCGGATGGGTGTTTCGAGTTCCCCGCGGAGGATGAAGCCCCCGGAGTTGTTTTCATTGTTCTGCCGGAGTGCAGTCTCGACGTCCTGCAGGCTGACGCCGTATTCCGTGAGGGCACCGGGGTCGACGAGCACCTGATACTGCTTGCGGCCACCTCCGACGGTGAGAACCTGAGCGATGCCCGAAATCTTGAGCAACCGCGGCCGCACGACCCAGTCGGCAAGCGTCCGCAAAGCCATTGCCCGCTGCAGCGTGGAGGGGAAGACCAGTGTGTGAGAGCGGTCGTCGAACGTCGCGCGGACCGATTGACTGCCGTCGGCTTGGAGCGGCGACCAGACCGGATCGGCGACAGGCACCGATTGCCAGCGGGCGGGATCGCGCCGATCGGTGGGCTTCCAGACGAAGAGCTTCGGCACATTGTTTGTGACGGTGCGTTCGGCAGAGTACGGCGAGTCGGGGACCGGGATCACTTCGCCGCCGTTTGGCCCCGCTTGTCGCCGCAGGCCGATGAGTTGGATCTGCCCCAGGATCGCGCCAGTCGGAGCCATCTGCGGTCTGACATCCGTGGGCAGATCACCGGCGACTGTCGCGAGCCGCTCCTGCACAATCTGCCGTGCCGTGCGGATGTCGGTGGACCAGTCGAACTCCACGACCACGGCGGAGAGCCCGAAGCCCGACTGAGTGCGTACATCCTGCACACCGTTGGCGCCAAGCATGGCCGATTCGAGCGGGAACGTGACCAGCGTCTCGACTTCTTCCGGCGCGAGACCGGGGCACTCCGTCATGATCGTCACGCGCGGCCGGTCGAGATCGGGAAAGACATCGATCGGCATCTGTGTGGCGATGTAGCCGCCGTAGAACAGTACGACGAGCGACGCGACCACGATCAGCGGCCGGTGACGAAGCGAAAACCTGATGACGGCATTCAGCACGGGTCGCTCATGGTTAGTGGCTATGCCCGGCGTGCGGGTCGACGGGGCCGCCCGACTCGGCTTTGATCGCACGATTCAAAGCCGACGCCTGGTTCTTCACCACAAACATCGCCGTGCTGATCGTGCCATCGTTCGGGATCACCGCCTCCTTGCGATCCTCGTACAGCACGCGCACCGGCTTGCGCACGAAGAGATCTCCGTTCTGCACGAACACGTACGCATTCGCTCCCTCACGTGCCACAGCACCCGCCGGGAGCACGAAGACGCTCTCGCCCAGCTTCTCGACTGGCACCTTCAGCCGCACGCGCTGCCCGGGACGATAGCGCCAGACAAAGTGCGTTCGCCCGTCCTGCATGTAGACGCGAGATTCATTCTCGAGTGCGAGATAGAAGGCAAAGGTCCGCGTGAGCGGATCGACCTGATTCGAGAGATGATGGATCACCAGCGGCGACTGCGGCGGCCAAGTGCCGAGGGATTCATCGGTGAACTCCGCAATCACCGGAGCCCGTGCCTGCGCCGATTCCGCCAGCGCGGCCGCCTCATTCTTGAAAGCGTGTCCCTCGATGTACAGCTTCTGGTGATTGGCCAGCGTGCCGAGCGACTGACCGGTTTGCACCGACTCGCCAAGCTGGACTTTCAGATCCTGCACCTCATAGACCTGGCCCGACTTGCCTGGAGCCGCGACGATGGCCTCAGTGAGCGGCACGCCACGCTCGGCCGCGTCGATCTGCTCGGGCGTCATGCCGAAGACCTGCAGTTGCCGACGGTAGGTCTGGATCTGCGTCGTGAAACGGGTCACGTTGGCTTCGTCGGCCACGAGGTTCGCCTTCGATTCGGTGCCCAGCTTCACCAGACCGATGGTCCGATCCCGTTTCACCTCAGCGATCCTGAGCTCACCCGCGGCCTTGGCGAGTTCGTTCTGCACGCTCTGCACGAATTCGCTGATGACATGCAGCTTGAACAGGGGATCGCCGGCCTTCACCGATTCCCCCGGCTTGGCGAGGATCTCCGTCACCACGCCCGCCAGCTTGGCGGTGATGCTGCGGTCGCTCTCACCGGGCCGATCGACCACGATGCCGGGGATCAGCAGCGACCGCCAATAGCTCTGAGGCTCGACTGTATCGACGTCGAGGTTGAGGTTGGCCTGGGCTTCCGGGCTGAGCTTGATGCGGTCCGTAGTGCCGCCAGTCGAAGCACCACCGACATCGATGTGGTTACCCATTTCGTCGTGGACGTGCCCCGCATGGCTGTCAACCGGTGGCTCGACCTTGGTCGGGAACAGGTGTGGCACCCAGCGGTCCTGAGTGCGGTAGCCGATATACCCGGCTCCGCCCAGCAGTAGGCACGCAAGAATAGGCGCAAGGATGGATCGCAGTTTCATGGCACCCTCAAAAAAAGAGACGGTCGACCATCGAGGAGTGCAAGATTCAATTTCGCAAGGCGCAGTGCGACACGAAGAGCGGAACGTGAGGTGGAGGGAGTTGCTGCTGAGCGCGGTCGGGCAGAGCCGAGACACATGCGGAAGCCCACATTGAGACACCGGCATCAACCATCTGGAACGTGTCGAGGACTTCGTCGCAGGTCGTCGCTTTGACGACGACGGCCTCAGGGACAGGCTTCAGCACCAGGCAATGCTGTTCGTGATCATTGGGTTGTGGAGCGTGGGCCGGGTTGTGATGATGGCAGTCGCATGCGTGTTCTGCCGTGACCAGAACAGAATCAGACTTGCCGTGCGACTCGGCATGGACGCAGGTGCAGACCTGCTGAGGCAGCATCGCAGCCAGGCAAATCAGGAGTGACAGACACGATCGGAGCATGCGTCAAGCTACCCTCACCAACACAATTATTGAGGATTGGCGGCTAAGAATCAAGCCCGCTTACCCGCGGCGTGCTGACCCATTCGCCACTGTGGATGGTGCCGTGCCGGCCGTGACCGGAGCTATCGGACAGAATCTTGCCGTCGGTCTCGTCGCAGTGGTAGAGAGCGAAGGTGTGCTCATCCGGCTCGTGGACCTCCTGCGGCACGAACGTGCTGGTGTAGCGGGCCACCGACGAGATGCGGATTTCGTCGTAGCGGCTGGCCGGACCCATGCCGCCGATGCCGAGATACTGCGAGGGAGTCAATCGCCAGCCGTGGCCGATGTCTTGGTTTGCGACGAGCAAGCCGTCCTGGTAGATCCGGAGTTGGGCACCCATGTACACGGCCGCGATGTGGATGCGCTGCCCGACCGGAGCGTTGCCGCCGCCGAAGTGGAAGCTGCGGTGTTCCGGTGCATCCGAGTGGGGCATCACCAGACTGGCCCCGACATTCCACTGCCCGTCGCCACCGAACAGGGAGAGTGTGTCGTTGCCGAGGATGTGCTGAGCGTCGTCCCCCGCGAAGTCGTGATCTTCCAGCGTGATGAACGCTTCGAGCGTGACCATGCCGTCGGGGTTGAGTTCGAAGTTTCCGACAAACGCCGTGGCCAGCGACGGCAGACGGAGTTCGCGATAGGGCGCGGGCGGATCGGGCTGAGTCATGGCCCGGATTGCGAAGTATCCACCGGCCCCGAGAATCGGAAGAGACGCTGCAGCGAGCCAGCGCCGCCGCGACATGGGTGGTTTGCGGCTGGGATCGGCTTCGATCGCAGCGAGTTCCTCAGCGACGTCTCGAGCGTTCGCCGGTCGGTCCGACGGATTCTTCGCCAGCAGTCGCGTCAGCAGATGGTCGAGAGCCCGCGGCACACTCGGATTCAGACTCCGCGCGGATGGCGGTGCTTCGCTGGCCAAGGCGCTCAGAAGAGCCATGACGTTTTCGTTGGTGAATGGCTGCACGCCCGTGACGAGGCGATAGAGGACGCTGCCGAGGGAGAAGAGATCGCTGCGAGCATCGACTCTCCGGCCCGCGGCCTGCTCCGGAGCCATGAACGCGGGCGTCCCGACGACCGTGCCGGCACTCGTCAGAAATACATCGGCATCGATGGGCCGAGCCAATCCGAAATCGAGCAGCTTGACGCGGTCATGGGGTGCTTCGAGCCAGATGTTTTCGGGTTTGATGTCGCGATGGACGAGGCCCTGCTCGTGGGCCGCGGCCAGTCCCAGTGCCATTTCGCGTGCGATGCGGAGCGATTCCGCAATGGTGAATTCGCCGCCGACCAATCGGGCACCCAGCGTCGACCCCT
>JBGSSZ010000174.1:0-8156 GCA_041736785.1 Limnoglobus sp. | reverse complement strand
CCACCGTGTCGAGGTGGCTGCGAACCTGATCTTCGTCAATCGTCACCATCTTGGGCACCGAAGTGCCATTCGCGATCGGCTCCATGATCGCCTCCGGGTTGCGGACCGCCTGTCACAGCTGTCCTAGTCCACCCGGAGCAAGAGCAAAGTGCGCACTCTTCAGGACGTTATCTTCTTCCAGTTCACGCTGAACCAGGACACTATGTGTCAGTCGTGTACGCGATCATGGCGGCGATAAGTGGTACTTGAGCATGGCCCGGATGCTAAGCCGACCTCCGCTGCAACGTTTTTCCAGTCGGCTTTCGGACCATGCAAATAAGAATCACCTGCATAACAATAATAATAGAGACAAATGGCCATACAATAACACATAGTCGGGCATGCATCTTACTTGCATGTTGCAATGCGGCATCCGAACCATTGCTATAGATATCGCAAGCGTTAATATAAGAAAGCTGAAACAGTGCGCTTCTTGAAAAAGTCACGACTGCAATATCAATGACAACACAAACGGCAACAAGAACTATAATTCTCATGGGGATTCTCGCGGTGAATGTCTATGGCAGCCAGCTTGCGACAGTGCCAATGGCCGATGATCCAAGAGATGTCAATTGATCAGAAAGCCCAATTGTGGGATAAGATAATAAGATTGGCAATATATATTTCGCCTCACTCGTGTTAATCATCCACGTGTCCATTGAACAACCAGCACATGTAGGCAAAGAAAAGGGGACATTCACATTTATTTCGGCTCCTCCTTCCGCGGACGGCCGCGGGGGCGGAGACTGGATTGGAGGCCGAGCCGCCGATCGCTGTGCGGGGCATCCGGCCAGACTAAAGGACCGTGACGAGTATGTCAAGATAAATGTGAATGTCCCCTCTTCTACGTTCAAGATAAATGTGAATGTCCCCATTTCTTCTTCAATTCGGCCGGGCACACATGATCCACCTCGCTCTCGGGTTCATCAGACTCAGACGACAGCAACGGAGGTTAATCATCAACACGGCCTAACCCCTTTATCAGCCTTTATCTCGTAATCTCAACTTACAGATCCTCATTCACACAAGATTCTAAAAAAGCAACGAAGCTCGGCCATTTCCTTCGCACTTGCCATTTATTATGATGGACATAATGCTCTATTTCACCTGTCAGTGGAGGATTCACAGACTGAATTGTATAGTAGCCTCCAGCCTGATCGTTGCCAATGATTGCACGATTAGCAACTCCTTCGAGAAAATCGATTTCTAATTGAGTTGTCTTGGCATGCCGTGTATTGTCTAATACAGAATAATTAAATGATCTCACATCTGCGCTTTCTACAGGCGGAACTCCAAAGATTGAACCGCCATACCATGTCGCAAAACCGTACATTTCAAGAAACCGTTTGTATTCATCCGGAAGAGCAATCTCAAGCTCGCTTTCCAAGTCGCTAAGTTCAGCCTCTGACGGGGGCATTCTCATGCCTTTTGGAAAAAGCACATCAATAACGCCTTTGGATCTTGCAAAGGATTTGCCACGTTTTAATGAAATAAAATTCTCTAGTCTTTCGAATCTGGCGTAAATGGCAAGTTCAATCATCTGTACTCCATAGGTTAGAATCAAGTAGTATTACACATAATTCACGCCAATACATTTTGCACAAAGAAAAGGGGGCAATCACATCTATTTTGGCTCCTCTTCCGCGGACGGCCGCGGGGGCGGAGACTGGATTGGAGGCCGAGCCGCCGAACGCTGTGCGGGGCATCCGTCCAGACTAAAGGACCGTGACGAGAATGTCAAGATAAATGTGAATGTCCACTTTTCTTCGACCAGCCAGGGTGTGATTGATCCCCGGCTCAGGGTGCGTCACTTTACTTCAGGAATCCCCATAGATAATAAGCGATGTATAAGGATAAGGCGCCAATGATCAAAAAGTAGACCGCACACCATCCAAACAGCGGCTTTCGTGGAGACTTGTTCGCATAAAAAAATATTGGTACAATAAAATGCAATAATGAAAGCCAACCGAAGACTACTATAACGTTACGCTGAGATGACAAGTTGATACCATACAACAATAGGGCATAGCCTACTGCGTACAGCACGCAGTAGGAAGGAAGCATCACGTTAAGCATGTCAGGTTACCATTTGCTACGGGTTCTTGGCACATCCCTTGCCGGGGTTGGGCGGCCGACGCTCAAGGTACATGTCAACGTACTTGCCAGGCTTGCCGCCATCGAGTTCCAAAGCCCATTCAAAGGGGGTCACGTCTTCGTTGTAGTGGGCCGAAGTTCCAGCAGGTGCCCAGTCGGGCGTCCCTGACAAAGAAAAGGGGACAATCACGGGACATTCACCTACCTGCCCCGTGACAGGCACATTTACTGAGCCCCATGTTTCGGGGGGCGGTCGCAAGGTGTGGTGGGACCAGGCCACGCTCGACAACGTCCAGTCGATGGACCGCCCGAAAAGCTTCGCCCGCAGGGGTTTATACGCTTCACAGTTTTAATCGTCACGAGCCGGAAGCGTCAGCGACGGGCAAAGTTCTTTGCAGGACGATACCCGTCGCTGACGCTTCCGGCTCGTAATTTGCGGGAACCGTATTACATTTGTCGTAGCGCAGCACGGCCAGCTGCGAGTCTCTGAAGCATGACACGCGCCGCCGGGATGAAGTCGTGCCTCGAAGCTCGGCACGACCTACAAGACCCCTGGTTGACTGCTACCCCACAAACACGCCGCGGGTGGCGTCAGCGGGATCGGGGGAATTCGCGAAGGCATCGAAGCTGAGGAACGGCGTGGGTGCGGTGCTGACGCCGAAGATACTGGCGCCAAGATACGCCGTCACGTGGTCGTCACTCCCGCCGGTGCCGACGATCAGATCGATCTGCTCGTCGCCGTCGAGGTAATGCACGGCGATCGGCACACCGCCGCGGGAATTCACGTCGCCAGCGAAGAAGTCGCTGACGCGGGCCTCCCGACCAGCGAGCAGCTCCGAGCCGGCGAAGATCGAGACTCGCGGGCCGCCGCCGGGTCCAGCACCGGCGACGATGTCGGCCAAGCCATCGCCGTTCACATCGCCGACTGCAACGAAGGCACCGTTCCGAAGGGTCGCTTCAAAGGCGAGGAAGTCTCCGAACAGCTTGGGGCCGCCGGTGAGGCCGAGGGTCTGGCCACTGAAGGTGGCGATGCGGGGTCCACCGCCGACACCTGCAGCCACGACCACATCACCGAAGCCGTCACCGTTGATGTCGCCGATCGAGCCGCGGGCTCCGCCACGGAAGTTGGTGTCGGGGCGACCGTTGCCGTCGATGATGGCGATGAAGTCGGCTCGCGATGTCGGGTTGCTGTTGTCGATAGTGAGCACGTCGTTGTCGAAGACGCGGACGCGGGCACCGCCGCTGCGGTCGGGCGTGACGACGAGATCGGCACGGAAGTCGCCGTTGATATCGCCAGCCGCGACGTAGACGCCACCGGTGAACGCTTCGCCAAACGGTGAGAAGTCGGCCAGAGGTGCGCCGTCGACGCCACTGAGAATCCGCACGCGGCTCGCAGTGCCCGGGCCGGTGCCGAGCACGATGTCGGGGACACCGTCGCCGTTGAAGTCAGCCATGGCGACACGGACGCCGGACGTGTGATCGGGGCTGAACGCGAAGAGTGGACTGAAGACCTTCTTGCCGTTGGCGTCGTAGACATTCACGCGGTCCGGGCCACCGGAGCCGGCACCGACTGCGAAGTTGTCGGTCGGGCGGAAGATGCTCAAACCCACCGGATTGGAGTCCGCCTCTGTATAGTTCGCGTCGCCGTTGTAGATGGCGGTGATGCTGTGCCCGCCGAGGCTCGGCACGCGGGACGTCGTGGCGACGTTTCCGCTCACCGTGACGGAGTCGAAGAGTTCGCCGTTGTCGAAGAAGTCGATGGTGCCCGTGGTCGGCAGCAGCACGCCACTTGGCGGCACGAGCGTGGCGGTGAAGGGGATCGCCGTGCCGAAGGGCACACTCGCCACCGAGGTTGTAGTCAGGAACAGGGCAGGATTTGCCTTGGTGATGCTGAAATCGACCGGCGTTGCGACCGAGTCGCCGATCGAGACTGTGCCGGTGTACGCAGCAGCGATGGTGCCGCTGCCGAAGGGGAGCCCGTTGAGCACCGTGCTGGCCATGCCGTTGGACACGGGGACGATCACCGGATCGATCGGCAAGTCGTTGAAGACTCCGGAGAAGGTGATACTTCCCACGGTCACGGGCAGGCCGTCGGCATCGACGACCGCAGCGGTGAGAAAGATTGGCGTACCGAGGCTGCTGACCTCCGGCGCGACGGTGAGCGTCGTGGTCGAGGTCGTCGCTGCGACGGTGACGGGCAGGACCATGGAGGTCGCGCCGGCGACCTGATCGTTGCCGCTGAAATTGGCAGTGAAGTTGTACGACCCGGCCGCGAGTCCGCTGACGGTGAAGCTGGTGTTGCCGTCGAAGCCGACGAATGCCTGATCGATCTGCACGCCGTCCTGGAAGAGAGTCACGGTGCCGTTCGGGAAGCCGACGCCGGGAGCCACGATGCTGACTGCGGCATTCAGCACGACATTATCGCCGAACGTGATCGCGGCGCTGTCCGCGGTGAGATCGACCTGCGAAGCAGCCTTGTTGATTACTTGCACGAAGCTCGGGGAACTCGAGGGGTCGATGTTGGCTGTGCCGGTGAAGACAGCCCGAATCGTGTGGTTGCCGAGCGCATAGTCCGCGGGGAGCACATAGACGGCTTTGCCGGTGGGATCCAGGTTCAGCGACGCGATGACGTTGTCGTTGTCGAAGATCACCACGGCGCCGGAGTAGAACGGATCGAGCAAAGGCAGAAAGAAGCCGGGAATCTGATTGGGATCGGGGAAGACGGTGACGGTATAAGTCAGCGGCTGACCGAAGACGGCCGGGTTGGCCGGCGAGACAATCTGCGTCGCGGTCGGCAGAGTGAAGACATCGAGCAACTGAGCGGCTGTGGCAGTCGCGACGGAGTAGATCGGATCACCGCCGTAGACGGCTGTAAGTGTTTCATTGGCACCCGCGGACGCCAACGGCGACACCAGCGTTGCCATACCCGTGGCGTCGACTTTGGCCGTGCCGAGGAGTGTAGTGTTGGCGAAGAACGTAAACGTACCGGTCGGGTCGTTGGCACCGACGGGTGCAATAGTGGCCGTGTAGGTCGTCTTGCCGCCAAAGATGGTCTGGGCATCGCCATTCATGGCATCGGCGAAGCCGGTTTCATAGGTGAGGCCCACGTTACTGGCGAGCGGGTCGACCGTGATGCTGCGAATCGGAGATGTGCCGCTGAAGTAGTTGGCATCGCCTTCGTAGCTGGCCGAGAAGGTGAGCGTTCCGACCGGGAATGGACCGGAGGACATGAATGTCGCTTTGCCCCCGGCGAGCATGCTTGAGCCGATATCCATCCCGTTTGCGCTGAAGGTCACCAACCCTGTGGGCACGGCACCAAACTGATCGACCGTCGCGGTGAACGTGACCGTATTCCCAAAGGTGACGGGGTTGGGAGTCGCAGCGATGCTGACCGTGCTGGACACCGGACCAGTCGGCAGGTTGTCGTTGTCAAAGTACTGGAACTTGGCGATGCTGCCGGTGTCAGTGCGGGTGCCGACAAGCAGGTCGGGGATGCCATTGTTGTTGCCATCGATGATGGCGATCGGTGAATTGACGCCTTCCGTGGTGAAACTCTGCCCGTCGCCAGAGGGGAACGCCTGACCGGGACCCGCGATGAACACGCGGAACGTGGTTTCGATCGCGGAGAACGGCGTGAGTGCGAGGTCGGCGATGCCATCGAGATCGAAGTCCGCGGCCCGGACATCCTGGATCTGGAAGCTGGTCGTGAAGGATTTCTGCGGATTGGTCGGGAAGACGCCCTTCGAGGTCTGGTAGAAGGCATAGCCGGTGCTGGACGTGGTGGCTGTATCGTTGACGAAGAGAACGACATCCTGCAGACCGTTGCCGTCGAAGTCGCCGACGGCAAACTTGCTGATGCCCTTGTTGACCGGTACGTTGAGCGTGGCACCGCTGTTGAAGGTACCGTCGCCGGCTCCGAAGTAAACGCCGCCGCGACCGGTGCCGCTGACGGGAAATTGATTCACCGCCACCGCGTCGATGAAGCCGTCGTTGTTGAGGTCTCTCGCGATGGGCTGCAGCGCGATGTTGTCGAGGCCATTGGTCTGTGAGCGGGGTAGAGTCTTGAAAGTGCCGTCGCCGTTGTTGAGCAGGACGTCGTATTCGCCGGCGGTTCCGTCGGGTCCGCCCCCGCCGAAGCGGCCGACGAAGAGATCGTTCATGCCGTCGTTGTTGAAGTCACCCGCGGTCATCGAGATGCGCTGGAAGGTCGTCGCCGTCGAGATGAAACCGGTCGTGGTGAACTTGCCGGTCCCGTCGCTGGGCAGGACGACCACTTCGTTGAACGCGGAGTCGATGAAGGCGATGTCGTCGAGGCCGTCGGGTGCGCCGCCACCAGGGCTGGCGAAATCGCGGAACACCACGGAATTCACCTGCACAGTGCCCGAGAAGGGAGCGGCAGCGACATCGACTGTCGCTTTCAGGGTGAAGGTCTTGTCGCCGTTGCCCTGGTAGACGCCGATCTTGTTGGTGCCGAATCCGTTGTCCGTGATGAAGTCGTCGATGCCGTCACCGTTGAAATCACCGGTTTGGATCGACCAGTTCAGCGCGTTGGGCGAGGGCACGCTATTGGCGAACGCGGGACTGCCCGTGAAGTTCGCAGTGGGCGTTACGCGATCCTCGAGTGCGTCGATCCGCGAGGAGAGGATGGAGACCTGGCTTCGGCGTACCGGGCGGAAGCGACGGAAATACCACGAAATCATGACAACTCCGGCGGAGGGACCTAGCTGCGCAGACCATCGGCGTCTGAGGGGGGATTATCCTTCAGACGATTATGACACCGCTTTGGATGGTGGCCTAGTCACCGCTGCACTGAAAAAGGGGGGGAAAGTCGGTTGCCTGAGCAGTCTACGCTCGTTTCTGACGGACGGGCGACCAATAGCGATTTTAGCGGACGCTCCTGACATTCAGGATGCGGGCCGTTCGATCAGCTCGAAGAGCAGGTCCTTGCAGCCGATGTAGGCTTCGGACCCGCGGTAGTCGTGCAGGGCTGGCCGCTCACTCGGTCCGAGGTTCCAGCTGTCGAAGGTGGTGTAGACCGTGCCGTCGAAAAAGCCGAATTTGAGATCCTTGAGCGTGGCGAGCGATGTGCCGGGCCGTTTTTGAAAGCGGCACTCGTCCACATCCACGAACCGCAGACGCAGGCGGACCACTTTGGCGTCGTGGCTCAGATCCTTCACCACGGTGCGGGCGACAATGACGGTCTCGATGTCCAGTTGCCCGCGACTGTGGATGAAGCGGATGCGTGCGAGCTTGCCGCCGGGGAAGCGGTACTGCCGGGCGAAGCTCTCGAGGTCGGACGGATTGATGCGTTTCATGCTCTAAATATACGCATCGAAGACGCGGACTTTAGCCCAGGTGGCTTTGTTCTCGTCGATGAAGATCTTGTGCGTCGGATCGACCTGATAATCGTCGTGGTGCTGGCGACTCTCGAAGATCACGTGCAGACCGACATGCCACTCGCGGTCGTTGACGGGTCGGTCGAGGTCGCTCACGCACGGCCCGGCACCGAAAAAGACAATCCCCGGCTGCACGGTCAGATACTTGTGGCACGCGGCGACCAGGGCGTCGATCTTCGCCGGTGCGGGGTCATGGAGCGTGAAGTAGACGATGTGCGCGAGGCGAGGCATGGATCGACCCTAGGTACTCAATTTCTGCAGTGTATCAAGCCGTCGGAGTTCTTCGATGGGGAAAGGATGCTCTGCCCATTTTCCCAGGTAGCCGGCTTCGCCATACACTTCCAGCAGTTTCTGAGCAGTGGAATGAAGTGCAGCAGCGAATTCCTTGATTCGACATTCCGCGTCGAAGATGACTTCACCGGCTTCATCGGTTTCATTGCTCCAGAGCTCCGGGAACGACAAGATACGAACTCGGACCTGCGAATTTTGGGTCATCCGAGAAGCACGTACTTGGCCAGGTGGATTGAGTAGATGCGGAGGTGGAAGAACTCTTCATCGCGGTATCCGTAGGCTTGGCGTTGCAGGGTTTTGATTTTGTTGTTGACGCCTTCCAGCGGGCCGGTCGAG
>JBGSSZ010000173.1:0-8411 GCA_041736785.1 Limnoglobus sp. | reverse complement strand
GCTGCCTCGGCTCGCTCGCGCTGCTGGCCTTCCGACTCCGCGCGACAAGCCTCGGCCTGCTGTGCTTCGCGGGCGCGGAGCATGCCCCAAGTGGTGCCGATCACGCCGCCGATGAGGAGCAAGGCCGCAAGCGATCCTGCGATCGCCAGTTGCCGGTTGCGATGGATCAGCTTGGACAGGCGGTAAGCCGTGCTTGGCGGGCGCGCCTCGACGGGCTCATTGGCCAGAAATCGCTGGAGGTCGCGAGCCAGATCGCTGGCAGTGGCATAGCGCCGCGTGCGGTCTTTCTCCAGACACTTCATCACGATCCAGTCGAGTTCACCACGAAGCAATCGTGTCAACCGTTTGGGATCGCTGCGGCGGTTCGCAGTAGCGGTCGCCATGTCCTTGACGGTGCTGATCCGCGCACTGGGACGCGCCGGTTCCACTTCGCGAACGATCCGACGGATCTCGTCGAACGGCACGGAGTGCAGCGTGTCGCGGTCGAATGGTGTCGTGCCCGTCAGCAGTTCATAAATCAGCACGCCGAGTGCATAAATGTCTGCCCGAGTGTCGATGTCCAGACCGCTCAACTCCATCTGCTCCGGGCTCATGTAGAGCGGTGTGCCCACAAGCTGAGCGAAGTTGGTGAAGAGCGTTTTCTCCGTGAGCGGGTTGCCGATCGCCTTGGCGATGCCGAAGTCGATGACCTTCGCGACCGCGGTGCCGTCGTGCCACGTCACGAGGATATTCGATGGCTTGAGATCGCGATGGATCACACCTTTCTGGTGCGCATGCTGGACAGCGTCGCAGATCGCAACCACGAGCGCGAGCCGGTCGCGGACGGAAAGTTGCTCCCGGTCGCAGGCGTCCGTGATCGGCACACCGCGGACAAGCTCCATCACGAAGTACGGACGACCGGATGCGGCCACGCCACCATCGAGAACGCTGGCAATGTGCGGATGGTCCATGAGTGCCAGCGCCGCTCGCTCGGCCTCGAAGCGAGCCACCACCTGCCGCGAATCCATACCCGGCTTGATAATCTTCAGCGCCACCTTGCGGCGGACCGGCGACTGCTCGGCCATAAAGACGACGCCAAAGCCACCCTCGCCGATCTGCTCCAGGAGCTTGTACTCACCGATCATCGCGCCGGGCCGCTCGACGACAGCATTGTCGAGCGAGGCGCGAAGTTCAGGAGCGGGGGTTTCGAGAAAGGCACGGTCGGCCGCACTCACGCGGAGCAGGGATTCAATACGGCTGCGAAGTTCCCGATCGGCGCCGCAGACACGCTCGACGTATTCCACCCGGGCGTCCGGCGCGTCAAGCTGCCTCGCCACATTGAAGATGACCTCTTCCTCGGGTTTCGGAATCGGCATGACGCTGCCCCGGGATGTCTTCGGTTTGCCCTACGCACCCGAGTATAGTGCGAAAACCACAGCGGAATTCCCCAACTGGCGATGCAAAACGCTCATTGTTCTTTCCGAACTCCTTCGATTTCCAGCCGCAGCCAGGCGCGGGCATAGGCCCAGTCGTTCTCCGCCGTGCCGGTCGAGACTCCGAGGGCCAGCGCGGATTCCTGAATTGTCATGCCCACGAAAAACCGCAACTTCACGAGTGCGGCCTTCCGCGGATCGAACTGTTCAAGTTTTTCGAGCAGGTCGTGGACCTCGAGCATTTCCGTTTCGGCTGCGGAGTCTGGTTCGTCGCCCCACTCCTGACGGCGAAACTCACCGCCAGCCTTGACACTCCGTTTGTGGCGGACACGTTCCACCAGGATGCGCCGCATCGCTTCGGCAGCGGCACCGAAAAAATGACCGCGGCTGTTCCAGCATCGGCTCTCGTCGCCACCGACCAGACGAAGATACGCTTCATGAACGAGGCCGGTCGCGTCCAATGTCTGACCGGGTTGTTCCTTGGTCATCCGCTGTGCCGCGAGGCGGCGAAGTTCATCGTAAACGAGCGGTAGCAACTCCGCACTTGCAGTCGGAACTTCCTGCTCGATGGATGACAGAAGCTGCGTGATGCTGCTCATCACCGACAATTCTAGCGTGTCACGTGATTCCGAACCGTTGAAATGTTAATGATCCGAGTCGGGCTATGCACTGATCGCTGTCGAAGGTCACCGCGGCGATTCCTTGCTCAGAAACACACGCAAGTCCGCGAGTTTGTCCGTATTCAAGAGGTCGACTTTCGCGGCTTTCAATTCCGTCCATAACGCTTCCTTCTCCGGCGTTGCCCAGAAGCGGACCATTCGACCCCGCTTGTGCGCTTGCTCAACGAGGTCATGGAGTTTCTTACGCTCCGCTTCCGGCATCGGTCCGTCACCTTTCCACTTGAACAAGCTCGACCAACTCGCACTGATCCAGGGAATGCGATCGGCAGGGGCATCTGAATCAAGATCCTCCGGTCTTCCATCCATGCCGACAAAACGGTGCGCCTGCTTGGCGATCGTGTCCGCATCGCGATTGCCACTGAGCACGAGCGTGACCGCCTTCGCTTCGAACTTGCCATCATGAGTTGCGGAGAGAATGTCAGCGTACTGGCGGAGCACAGCATCCAATGCCGCGTAGGTTGTCTTCGCGTCAGTCTTCACGTCAATCAACAGATAAAACTGCGGCCCGTTGCGATAGACTTTGCCGCCATTCGCTTTCACTCGCTCACGCAGCGGTGCCAGATAGAGCTTTTCCAGTGTGCGTTCCGGCTTCAGGTCCTTGCGGTTGTGTGCAACAAGGAGGCCTTGCGGGTCCAACCAGATATCGGCTTCGACGCTGCAAAACCCCTGGTCCAGGGCGTCATGCAGCGGCCGCTTCTGCTCGTAATCATTGTGGGAATGAGCCGTGGGCAGTGGCTCGACTGGCTTGTCGGCAAGCGAGAACGCCGACACAATGAGAATCAGCGATGTCTTGAACATGGAGTGATTGTAAGTCTGTGCCGTGAAATGGTCAGTGCGGTGTCGACAGTTCGATGCACTCTGCGTCTAGAAAGTTCAGGGAGATGGCGATGGACGATGCACCTGAGGTTCAACGCGTGCGGCCCGATGCGTCGAGCAGCGAGCTTGCCGGGAATATCCTTGATGATATTCCGCAGCATCTGCCTCAGGAACTGGTCCAGACTCTCATCCGTGCTGCCGATGTGCGCATCGAGCGGATCATCTCTCATGGCCACGCCTCTGCCGCCGATTTCTGGTACGACCAGCCACAGTATGAATGGGTAATCGTGCTGCAGGGTGCAGCGAGGTTGCAGTTTGAGGATTACATGGTCGAGATGAAGCCTGGTGATTTCATCAACATCCCGGCATTCCGGAAACACCGTGTCGACTGGACGACGCCGGACGAGCCGACTGTGTGGCTCGGCGTGCGGTATGGAGAGGCACCGCCGCCCGAAGTCAAAGCGGGTCGATGATCAGGCCAAAACTTGGCGGATGGTCTGGCCATGAACGTCTGTCAGGCGGCGTGCGAGTCCGTTGTGATACCAGGTCAATTTCTCGTGATCGAAGCCGAGCAGGTGGAGCACGGTGGCGTAGAAATCCCAGACAGTCGTGACGTTCTCAACGGCACGACGACCGAATTCGTCTGTGGCACCGTGGCTGACGCCGCCACGCACGCCGGCTCCCATCTTCCAGCAGGTGAAGCCGTCCGGATTGTGGTCGCGGCCCGTCGTGCCAGCCTGATGCGTCGGCATGCGGCCAAACTCCGTCGTCCAGAGCACCAGCGTGTCCTTCAGCAGACCCGTTTGCTTCAAGTCACTCAACAGCGCGGCTGTCGGCTGATCGAAGATCGGCGCGTGGCGCTCATAGTCCGCTTTCAACGTCTTGTGCGCATCCCAGTTCAATAACCCGTCAACACCGCTGGCCCGACTGGCGCAGTAGAGATTGACGTAGCGCACACCGCGCTCGAGCAGTCGCCTCGCGAGCAGGCAATTGCGGGCATAGGCTGCTTTCAGCCTGTTGGCATCGTTGGTGCCGTAGCGATCGTGCGTGGGTTTCGTCTCGCGGGTGAGGTCGGCCACTTCCGGTGCGGCAAGCTGCATGCGGGCCGCGAGTTCGTAGGAGGCGACCCGTGCAGAGAGATCGGTGTCGCCGGGGCGGGCTTCGCTGTGCCGGTGATTCAGCCGCGCGAGCAGTTCGCGGGTCGCGTCGTCCTCAGCTTGGGAAACACCTTTCGGCGTCACGAGGTTGCGCACCGGCTGATCGCTGCCGAGCATCACACCCTGATACTTGGCCGGCAGAAAACCGTTGGACCAGTTGGCCTTGCCGTTCGGCGGTTCGCCGCGAACGTCCGGCAGTGCGATGTAAGCGGGCAGGTTCTCGTTCTCGCTGCCCAGGGCGTAGCTTAGCCACGAGCCCGCTGCAGGAAAACCTTCGACGCTGTGACCCGTGTTCATGAAGACGCAACCGGGGCCGTGCGTGTTGGTCTTCGAGGTCATGCCGTGAAGGAAGGCGATTTCATCGGCGAACGACGCCACTTTCGGAATCAGTGACGAGAGCATCTTGCCGGACTTCCCGTTGGCGGCGAACGGCCACGGGCTACGCATGATGTTGCCGTTCTTGCCTTGGAAGCTGACCAGGTTTTCCTCGCCGGGCAGCGGCTTGCCGTGATACTTGCCGAGAGCCGGCTTGTGATCCCAGAGGTCAATGTGGGAGGCCGCACCGGGGCAAAAGATCTGCAAGACTCGCTTCGCCTTCGCTGCGTGGTGCTTCTCGACAGCACGAGCTTCCCGTGCCAGCAGCGAGGCCAGACCGATGCCCGCCAATCCGGTTGGAATGCGGGCGAACAAGTTTCGGCGCGTCAGTGGCATCTCAATCATGTTCGGTCTCAGTCGACATAAAGGAACTCGTTCGAGTTCAGCACCGCACGACAGTACGCTCGCAAACTGTGGGTCTCGACAAATCTCACGGCTTCGCCCAATTCTGTCGTGCTCGGCTTGCGACCATACGCCAACGCGAAGATCTTCGAGATTTCCGTGGCACGATCAACGGCTTCCACACGGGCAGCCAGTGCTGCAGCCATGTCGAGAGTGAACTGGTGATTGAAGAGCGTCAGTGCCTGCAACGGCGTGGTCGTACTCGACCGCCTGGGCGAAGCGAATGCGGGATCGGGGCAATCGAAATCCGTCAGCAAATCCACCCGTGCAGCACGGGCGTTCTGGTGATAAACCGAGCGGCGATATGTCTCCGGGCCCGGGGCATCGAGCGGGACGTAGGTCGCTACGTTGTCCTCCACATACCGATAGAGCCGAAAGCCCGGCCCGCCCATTTTCGAGTTGAGCTTGCCCGCAACACTGAGCATCGCGTCGCGGAGTTCCTCGCCGGAGAGACGTCGCGGCGGGAAGCGCCAGAGCAGCCGGGATGCGCCATCAATGGCAGCGGCGTCCGGGCGAAACGCCGACGACTGTCGATACGTCTGCGACAGGACGATCAACTTGTGAATCGGCTTCAACCGCCATTTTCCAGCATGGATCTGCCCGGCGAGCCAGTCGAGCAGTTCCGGATGTGAGGGCAACCCACCCATCGAGCCAAAGTCGCTCGGCGTCTCAACAATGCCTGTGCCGAAGTGCCAGCCCCAGAGTCGATTGGCCAGCACACGCGGCGTGAGTGGATTGTCCTTCGCGATGATCCACTCGGCCAGTGCCGCTCGCCGTGCCGTTTCCGCGGCTGCTTTGGGCAGTGAGTATGCCTTCGTCGACTTCGAAAGAAACGTCGGGCTGGCGAAGGCGACGACTTCACCCTTTCGCTGCGGATCGCCGCCGGCAAAGACGTGGAAGGGACCGGCCGCCGGGCGAATCACACCGACCCACCACTTCTTGATCGGCAACGCCGCAATGTCGCGGTCAACCTCGGCAAGCTCAGCGAGAACAAACGGCCAGCGATGCTCGTTGATGGACGACGTCTTCAGTTCGTTTCGCTCTGCCGTGAGTGCCGCCCGACGTACTTGCAAAGCCGTGAGTCGAGACTTCACCTTCGTCGAGGCAATCATGCGTTCGCCATGATTCACCCCGGCAAACGTGGCGGCCAGGCGGTGGAAGTCCTGCTGCGAAATCGGGTCAAACTTGTGATGGTGACAGCGGGCGCAGCCAACGGTCATTCCGAGAAATGCTTCGCTGGTGGCACGGACCATTTCGTCAAGTGTGTTGGCGCGGATGATGGCAACCTGAGCCGCGTCTTGATTGCCAACGTTGTCGTATGGCCCTGCCACGAGAAACCCAGTGCCCACTTCCACAGCCGGATTGCCAGGCTCGAGTACGTCGCCGGCGAGATGTTCGCGAACGAGGCGATCGAACGGTTTGTCCTCGTTGAAGCTGCGGATGACGTAGTCGCGGAACGGCCAGGCATTGTCCAGAATGATGTTCCGCTCGAAGCCCGTGCTCTCGCCGAACCGCACGACATCCAACCAGTGGCGACCCCAACGTTCACCGTACGCCGGCGTGGAAAGCAGTTTGTCCACCAACTCCTCGTACGCCGTATCCGACGGATCTTTTGCGAAGGCGGCGACCGCTTCAGGCGTTGGGGGCAGGCCAGTCAGATCGAAGGTGACGCGGCGAATCAGTTGCCGTGGGCTCGCCGGAGGCGACGGCGTCAACTCGTTCTCTTTCAGCTTTGCGCACACGAACCGATCCACCGGATTCGTGGCCCATCTCTCTGGCATCCCCGCAGGCTTGGGCGGTGTCACCGCCACAAGTGGCTGCAGTGACCACCACGATTTGTCCGACTTCGATCGTTCCTTGACCACAAAATCCTTCGGCCACTTCGCTCCGTCTGCGATCCACTGCCGCAGCACCGCCACCTCGGCCTCCGGAAGTGCCTTGCCTTCTTTTGGCATCCGCGGCTTGGCACCGGCTTCCTCCGGCAGGACCAGATCGATCAGCCCGCTCTCCTCCGGTTTCCCCGGCACCACATAGTCACCCTCCAGCAGGTCTGCCGCGGTTGCCAGGGAGACCTTCCCTTTGGCCATGCCGGGTTGATGGCAGCGCAGACAACGCCGCTCCAGAATCGGTGCAACGTCTTTGACAAAGTCTGCCGCGGACAGAGGAGACACCACACCTGCTGCAAGCACGCATGCAAGAATCTGAGTCCAGATCATCGTGCGGCGGATCACGAGCACTCCCCGGTTGTGTCCGATACAGGCCGATCACAGCAGTATAGCTATTGCGGGACTCGTCTTGCGATGGGATGACGCCCTTCGTGCTTCACGACGTCGCTCTCATCAGCTGTGCTGCCCTCCGTTTGTAATAGGTTAGGCAAGCTGTTCCACATGCCCGCTTCATGGCTGCGCGATTGCCCGGCGTACTCGGGTTGGATCAATTCTTCCAGATGCCGAGGTCGATACCGCCCATAACGATTGTCGCAACTCTTCTGCTGGAGACCTGGGTGATGAGCCAGTGTGCACGCCGCGGTTTGTCGATGCTGCTCGTCGCGTGTCTAGTTGGGCTTGTCACGACCGGCTGCAAGGCTTCACGCCAGGCGAGGCGGGAGTGCCCAACGCCGTCCACACTGGGGATGAACACACGCGACATGGTCGACAAAGCCGCGCAGGACGAATACGACCTCCTGGCGAACGTCAAAGCCATCCCTGTTGCAGCCGAGATTTCCCGCAAACAGGCGTTTGACAAGGCCATGAAGGATCGCAATCCGAATGCGCCGCCATTCCAGCCGAAGAGTGTCCTGTGCCTGTCGGGTGGTGGCTCGTTCGGAGCTTTCACCGCCGGCGTGCTGTGCGGCTGGACCTGCTGCGGGAACCGCCCCGACTTCGATGTCGTGACTGGCATCAGTACCGGCTCACTCATCGCGCCTTACGCCTTCCTGGGGCCTGCCTATGACGCACAGATGAAGCGATTTTACACCACGCTGGAGAGCAGAGATCTCTACAAAATGAAGCCCGTTCGTGGCCTGGCCGGTGAAGCCTTGGCAGACAATTCGCCGCTGGCCAACCAGGTGAAGATGGCGATGACGCCGGAGGTCGTCGCAGAGATTGCCTGTGAACACATGAAGGGACGACGGCTCTACGTCGGCACGACCGCGGCCGAGAGCAAGCAGTTCGTGGTCTGGGACATCGGTGCGATCGCGTGCAAGGGCCGGCCACAGGATCGCGACCTGATCATCCAAGTGCTTCTCGGTTCCTCCGCCATCCCTGGCGTCTTCCCGCCGCAGCACATCACAGTGGATGTCGATGGCATCTGTGTGACCGAGCGGCATATCGATGGCGGCGTCTCGCAAGCCATCTTTATGCACCCGCCCTATGTGCCGCCAGAGTACCGATCACAGACTCCCAACACCGATCTCGCGGGCACGAATCTTGGGTCATCCGAGAAGCACGTACTTGGCCAGGTGGATTGAGTAGATGCGGAGGTGGAAGAACTCTTCATCGCGGTATCCGTAGGCTTGGCGTTGCAGGGTTTTGATTTTGTTGTTGACGCCTTCCAGCGGGCCGGTCGAG
>JBGSSZ010000172.1:0-3092 GCA_041736785.1 Limnoglobus sp. | reverse complement strand
CTCGACCGGCCCGCTGGAAGGCGTCAACAACAAAATCAAAACCCTGCAACGCCAAGCCTACGGATACCGCGATGAAGAGTTCTTCCACCTCCGCATCTACTCAATCCACCTGGCCAAGTACGTGCTTCTCGGATGACCCGGATAACTCGATGGCAAAGCAGAAGCCACAAGCTCCATTCGCGGGGACACTTGAGCGGGGTCCAGAAACGGGCACATGCCTGGCGAACACGGATCCACTTGCAGTACATGAACGATTGGATCGGCTGGGGAATTCGTTGCGTCAGTGGGCTGGGGAGTGGAAGAATGCACGCAAGCCGCTTGGCGATGCCCTCAAGCTTTTTGATGGCTATCATAGGATGCATATTGATTTTCGAGCCTCTGAGACGTTGCCTGCCTGGCAGGCACTTGGCAGGGCGCTTCGCTCCATCGGTCTGGCGGACATGCCGAAAGACTCTTTGGCCCAATTCGCTGCTGTGGTCAAAGAGGACCCAATCGATTTGCACAAAGTCGCCGAATACCTTACGTGGAAGTGCCTTGCAGATGCCATGCTGGATGATAGCGATGAGGTAGAATTGACACTTACTTCCGCGCGAACGCGCACAAATCACCTCGAGTTTGGAAGTTGCTTCCGAGGCATGCGGAACGAAATTGCAAGGAATTGGGTAAGGCTGCATTTGCCGGAATACGTTGACGCCAAACTAATTTCACGGATCAATCAACTTCCCTCCGATCAAGGGTGCGCAACCATGGCTCTCCGCGAGGCCGCCAACATCATCCGCCGCAATCCGGTCCTCGGCGTCGACCCGGACTTGACCGACTGGGCCAGCCGCATGGCCTCTTCGCTGCAACAGCGCGCCGACCTGATCGAGCAGAGCCGCAGTTCCGCCTTACTCGCTGAAGCCTTCCTACGCGGCTTGCAGGGCGACACCTTCGGAGCCGGCATCGAACTGAATCAAGCCGAACGATCCTGGCTGGCAAACCACCGTGCCCTGACCCGCGAGCAGCAGCAACTGCGTGCTCGCCTCACCTCCCGTTATGGCACCGAATTCCCGCCGCCGTGAATGCATCCGGCCCGCCATGCGGCGGGCCGGATCTCGTGCTCTTGCTTATCTATCGGCCGGAAACACTGCGAAGCAGGTGCCCGCAGCGGGCTGACGAGCCTGCACGATCTGGAGGATTTCCTGAATCAAGTCGTCGAAGGACCGTTGCGGTGTTGCATCCTTGGTGATCGCCTGCTGCAATCCACTGACGCGATTCACTTCCTCGATCGCCGCCCTCGGTCGTGACGGCCCGCCGTCGAAAATCCGCGAGGGTCGCTTCGTCTTCCTCTGCCCAAACTGCGGCGACATGCAGGCCACCGTGAACCCGCGAATCAACCTCGCCCACTGCTTCGGCTGCAACACCAACTTCAACAACATCGATCTGCTGATGACCCTCGGCTCTGACTTCGTCTCCGTCGTCGCCATCCTCGAAGGCTGGCTCAATCGCCATCCATAGCTACTGCCAAGTACTCGTACGACGTCGAATGGAAAATACGCGCCAAAAGTCACAGTGTAAGGCCAAAACGGCTGCCGAATTGGGCAAAGTCGGTGCCGCCATCGATTGTGCCGTCGCCGTTGAAGTCGAACGGTGATCCGACGCTGGTCGTGCCGAAGACACTGCCGAACGCGGCGAAGTCGGTGCTGCCGTCGATCGTTCCATCGCCATTGATGTCGCCGAAGAGCCGCTTGAACGTCAGCATCTGGTTCGCAGCGAGCGGACCGCCGCTGCCCACGATGTTCGCCGCCGTGAGGTTGAGCGTGTATACGCCGTCGATCAGCGACGGCTCGAACGTTGTGGTGCTTGTGAACGCACCGGCCTGGAAGGTGATCGTCAACACCGTGCCCGCGAGGTCGAAGAGTAACGGCACCGTACCCGCGGACCCAGCCCGGGTAAGCGTGAACGCCGCGGCCAGGCCCGCCGGGAAACTGACCGGCGCGTTGAACTCCACAGTCAGTCGCGTGACGTTTGATCGCTGGATCGCGCCGCCGTTGACTGCGATCGTCGCCGTGGGCGGACCGCTGGTGTTCTCCACGTTCTCCACGTTGACGCTGAGGAAGTAGTCGGTGAAGCCGTTGTCCTTGTCGATGACGCGACCGCGGACCACGCGTGATGTGCCGGCCGTGCTGAAGAACGACGCCGGTGCGGTTTTTGAAGCCTCGGTTTTCGCAAGGGCATAGGTCGCACCGCCGTAGTCCCAGATCCCGTTGTTGTCGTAGTCGTAGGCATATTTCAAGGTGGCCGCGTCGACGCTCGACGCATCGGCTTGCATCGTAAATGCGAAGGTCGGAGTCCCGTTGGGGTTCACCAGCGCCGGGCCGCCGAACGCTGCCGTCGGTGCCGCGTTCGTCACCGTCACGGTGAACGTCTCCTGGGTGTAGTAGTTGTTGCTCACCACCGGGTCGGTCACGCGGATGGTGAACTCCGCCGTGCCGCTGTCGTTGGTCGGCCAGGTCAGTTTGCCGGTGAACTTGTCGATCGCCGCTCCTGCCGGGGGTGTGCCTTCGAGCGTGTACTCCAGGGGCGTTCCACCGGTCTTGTCGAGTGCGAACGCTGTGAGTGTGAGCGTGCTGCCCTCGAAGATCGCGCGATTGCGGATGAAGTCGAGCACTGGCGACGCGTTCGCGTCCTGGAGACGGCGGATAATCACGGTGCCGTTACCAGCGAGTCCTTCAGTCTGATCGGCAATGCGGAGCTTGACTTCGCTGCTGCCGTATTCGCCGGGTTTGTAACCGTACTTGAGACGACTGCCGCTGACATTGGGATTCTCCATCAGCTTGCGATTGACGATCTCGGCGAGTGCGAAGCCGAGTGCTTCCTGCGGCCCGCTGTTGTTGTTGAAGAGCGTGCCGAGATCGATATCGCCGATGTTGTTGACGATGGGTTGCGTGGCGATGCCGGTGGGTTCGGGATAACCGTGGCGACGGATGTGGATACCCTGCGTGTCGCCACTGCCTTCGCCATTCCAGGTGAAGAACGCGTCGCCGTCGGCGTCGACGGCGACGCGGATGCCGCTCTGAGTGCCGGGCGTGGTGGCGTTGATGCGGGTGATC
>JBGSSZ010000166.1:0-15241 GCA_041736785.1 Limnoglobus sp. | reverse complement strand
CCCGCTGCGGCGCGTCGATCGGCAGGCCGAGCTTGATGGCAAGGTCATCAGCGGTGCGGAAGCCGATGCCCCAGATGTCGTCGCTCAGGCGGTAGGGATTGGCCCGCACCTGATCGATGGCAGTGTCGCCGTAGGTCTTGTAGATCTTGACCGCCCGGCTGGTGCCGATGCCGTGGCTGGCGAGAAAGGCGAGAATGCGATGGACGTGCTTCTGCTCCTGCCAACTGGCACGGATGGTCTCGATGCGTTTGCTCCCGATGCCTTTGACGTCGCGCAGGCTGGCCGGGGCGGTGTCGATGATGTCGAGCGTTTTGTCGCCGAAGGCGTCGACGATTTTCTGAGCGTATTTCGGGCCGATGCCTTTGACGAGCCCGGAGCCGAGGTAGCGGGCGATGCCGTCGAGGGTATGCGGCGGCGCGGTGACGAGGTTGGTCGCTTTGAATTGCGGTCCGAAGTTTTTGTTGTCGACCCAGTCGCCGACGCCGTCGATCTGCTCGCCGGCGATGGCTTGTGGGAGATGACCCACGACAGTTGCCGCCTCCGCCCGTCCGGCGGCCTGCACCCGAAGCACGCAGTAGCCGGTGTCGAGGTTGTGGAACACCACGCGTTCAATCAATCCTCGCAGTGTCTCGGGCATCCAGTCTTTGTATGCCGTGCCTCGATGACTCGGTACGACCTACAATACGCCCTATGCTGAAGCGCCTCGAACTCATCGGTTTCAAATCGTTCGCGGACCGCACGCGCTTCGACTTCGCTCCGGGCATCACTGCGGTCGTCGGACCCAACGGCAGCGGCAAGTCGAACATCGTCGACGCGGTCAAGTGGATCCTCGGCGAGCAGTCCGCCAAATCGCTCCGTGGCGGCGAAATGGCCGATGTGATCTTCAACGGCTCCAGTACGCGCAAGTCGCTAGGCCTCGCCGAAGTCACCATGACTTTCGACAATGCCAAGCGCCAGCTTCAGTATGACGGCGACGAGGTCCAGATCACACGTCGTGTCTATCGCGATGGTCAGGGCGAATACCTCATCAATGGGCAGATCTCCCGGCTCAAAGACATCAAGGAAATGTTTCTCGGCAGCGGGGCCGGGCAGGGGGCGTACAGCATCATCGAGCAGGGTCGCGTCGATGCCCTGTTGACCGCGAGCACCAAGGACCGCCGGAACATCTTCGAGGAAGCCGCCGGCATCAGTCGGTTTAAGGCGAAGAAGCAGGAAGCTCTGCGGAAGCTTGAAGCCACTGAACTGAATCTGAACCGCGTGAAGGATATTCTGCTCGAGCTTGAGAAGAGCTTGAAGACGCTGCAAAATCAGGCTGCGAAGGCGAAGAAACATCAGGAGTATCAGTCGCGGCTCAAGGAACTTCGCGTCGGCCTCGGCCTGCGCGAGTTTGCCGAGATCGCCGACACGCTGAAATATGAGGAAGAGTTGCTGGCCCGGCTGCGGGGAGAGCTTGCGGGTGCGGCGGCGGAGATTGCCGGGCACGACGCTGAGCTTGCCAAACTCGACACGGAACTGGCGACCGTCGATGATTCGCTGCGGGCGGGGGAGAAGAAGCTGGCCGGTTCGCGGCAGCAGATT
Organism: Limnoglobus sp.; assembly: GCA_041736785.1. Taxonomy (GTDB): domain Bacteria; phylum Planctomycetota; class Planctomycetia; order Gemmatales; family Gemmataceae; genus JBGSSZ01. The sequence goes on along the minus strand of JBGSSZ010000166.1, from coordinate 13,663 downwards.
GCCCAGCAGGAAGCCGTGGCGAAAAGCCAACGCGAGCAAGCCGACAACTTGCAGGCGGATCTTCTCAGCAACGGACAGCAACGGGTCGAACTGGCACAACGGCTGCAATCGCTGAATCATGAAAAAGTGCAGGCAGCGGACGAGGCGAAACGCGCAGCCAGCGAGGCAGACGACGAACAAGCCCGCGCCGACGCTGCCGCTGCGGCGCTCAATGTAGTCCTCGCGACGATCGTGGAGTTGTCGCGGCAGACGCAAGAGGCCCGCGACCAGCAGTTCGAGCTTGTCGGCCGTGCAGCGAGGCTCAAGTCCGCAACCGAGATGACCGCAAGCCAGGTGGAGCGACTACAGAAAGAGCTTGTCCGCAAGCAAAATGAGGGTGCGAAAGCAAGTGCTGAAGCGGCCGCGATCGAAGGCGTGCTTGCTGATCTGTCGCAGAACAGCGCCGAGCTTCTTGAGCGGCTCGACACAGCGAAACACGCTCATGGAGAACTGCAGCAACAGCAACAGGACGCACGCCGGCATGCAGAGAGCTTGCAGCCACGACTCGACGAACTGCGCGACCGCCGTGGCGACCTCCGCGGACGGCTCGAGATTCTCGAACAACTCGAACAGTCGCAGGAAGGCGTCGGCGCCGGCGTACGTTTTGTCCTGGAACGCAAGACCGGCACTCCCATCGTCGGACTTGTTGCCGACCTGCTCACGGTCCCGCACGACATCGCACCACTCATCGATCTCGCTCTTGGAGAAGCCGCACAGCGGTTCGTGATTGAGAGCGACATGAGCACGGTACTCGCGGCACTCGGCCCGTTGCCCGGCCGCGTTGGCTTCATCATGCTGAACCCTCCAACTTCCAGCGAGGGCAGGGGAGACAATGATTTTCAAGCGTCGATCACTTCGCCGCTGCCGGGGCTCGTCGAGCGACTGCTCGGCAATGTGCGACTCGTCGAGACTCTTGCGGAAGCTCTGACGCTGAGTGATGGCCGCACGCGCTTCGTCACCCGTGCTGGTGAAATACTCGAAGCGGATGGGTCGGTGATTGTCGGCCCCGTCAGCGGGAGCGTGGGGTTGCTGTCACGGAAGAGCGAGCTTCGCGATCTGCAGGGCCAATTGACCACCATTGAAGCCGACTCCGTGGCACTGGAAGCAGAACAACAGCAGGCTCGCCAGACCGCGGACGGGCTCGACGCGTCCATTGGTGGCCGTGCGGCAGAGATCGCCGCAATCGGCGCGAAAGCCGGTGACCTGCGCGACACGCTCACCGCTCAGCGTGAGAAGCAAACCCGTCTCACCGACATCATTGCACTGTCAGAAAGCGAATCGGGAATCCTCGCTGCGGAACTTTCCAAAGCAAACGAGGCACTGGAATCCACGAGTCGTCAGGCGATTGCCGCGGAAGCCGAGGCCTCGGAATTGAAAGCGACGCTCGAAGCGACCGAGCATCAGCTTCGCCTAGCGGAAGCGACCCGCGAAGCCAGACAGCAGGACAATACCGCGGCCCAGGTGGCTTCCAGTCGCACGGCACAGCAGGCTGCGACGGCCGCAGATCGGGTGACCGCGATTGGATCCGAACTTGAGGAACGTGCGAAACAAGTCCGTGCTCTCGTCAGTGCTGAAGTCGCCACCTCCGCACGACTGGGCGAGTGCGGACTGGCGGCACTGCGGGCCAACATGCTGGCTGCGAGTGCCTACGCGGACAAGGAGCAACACGAACTTGCCGTGAGCGAGTCTGTTCAGCAACGGCATCAAGTGCGGTCCGCCCGCGAGGGCATTCAGGATCGCCTCAAGTTGATCCGCGACGAATGGCAGCAGCGGCAGGATCAGGCTCACGCTCACGATCTCACAGTCCGCGACATCGCCAATCGCCACGAGATTATCGCACTGCGTATCCGCGAGGACTACAGCATCGAACTGGACGAACTCCAGTCGACCGAACACGGCTACACACTTGACGCCGCAATGAACGACGACGAAGTGCAAAATGAAATTGACGACTTGCGGAAGAAAATCACCCGGCTCGGCAGTGTGAACCTCGAGGCACTCGAGCAGCTTGCCGTGGACGAAGCCCGGGAAGCCGCACTGCGGGCGGAGTTTGACGACCTCACCGCGGCACAGACCTCGCTGCTGGAGATCATCGAAGCGATCAACTCGGACAGTCGCCGGCTCTTCACGGAGACGCTCGCTGCCGTGCGGGTGCACTTCCAGGAACTGTTTCGCAAGCTTTTCGGCGGCGGCATGGCCGACATCATTCTCGAAGACCCGACCGACGTGCTCGAAAGCGGAATTGAGATCACCGCACGTCCGCCGGGCAAGGAACTGCGAAGCATCTCGCTGCTGAGCGGCGGCGAGAAGACTCTCACAGCGGTGGCGCTGCTGCTGGCGATGTTCCGCAGCAAGCCGAGCCCGTTCTGCCTGCTGGACGAAGTCGACGCGGCCCTCGATGAAGCGAACACTGCCCGGCTCGCCAGCGTGGTCCGCGAGTTCCTCGATCAGTCGCAGTTCATCATCATTACTCACAAAAAGCGCACGATGGCGATGGCCGATGTCCTCTATGGCATCACGATGCAGGAAAGCGGCATCAGCAAACAGGTCGCCACGCGGATCGAAGACTGGCCCGAGGATGAAGCCGAAGCAAACGCGGCGTGAATCTGTAAGATCACAGTTTTCATTGCGGGTCCTGCACCATGCCTCGCGTTCTGATTGCGGATAAGCTCGAAGCGGCCGGCGTTGATCTCCTCACAGCCTCCGGTCTTGAAGTTGACAACAAACCCGGGCTCAAGCCCGACGAACTCCAGGCGATTCTGCCCGAATACGACGCAGTCGTGGTCCGCAGCGCGGCGAAGATCACAGCCGCGATGTTGGAAAACCCCGGCAAGCTTCGCGCGATCGCCCGTGCCGGCGTGGGTGTGGACACTATCGACGTCAACGCCGCCACGAGACAGGGCATCGTGGTCATGAACACACCCGGCGGCAACACTGTCAGCGCCGCCGAGCACACGATCGCGCTCATGCTCAGTCTGGCCCGCCGTGTGCCTGCGGCTGACGCGGTGATGAAAGCCGGCGGCTGGGATCGCAACAAATTCGTCGGCACGCAGATCACCGGCAAGACGCTCGGCGTGATCGGCCTCGGTCGCATCGGTCGCGAGGTCGCCAAGCGAGCGATCGGCCTCCAAATGAACGTGCTTGCGTTTGATCCGTTTGTGACCAAGGAAAAGGCACTGGAGATGGGCTTCGCGGCTGCGGAGTCGATCGCCGCGATGCTGCCGCTGGTCGATTTTCTGACGATTCATGTGCCGCTGACGGATGAGACGAAGAGCCTGATTGGAGCCGCGGAACTGGCGACGATGAAGCCTTCGGCACGGGTGCTCAACGTCGCGCGTGGCGGTATCATCGACGAAGCGGCATTGGCGGATGCACTTGCGAAAAATGTTATTGCCGGTGCTGGGATTGATGTCTTTTCTTCGGAGCCGACGACCGCAGCCAATCCATTGCTGACCGCTCCCAACGTGGTGCTGACGCCGCACCTCGGTGCGAGCACGATGGAAGCGCAGGAGTCCGTCGCGGTCGAGGCGGCACAACTCATTATCGATTTTCTTCACAAAGGGATCGTCGCGAACGCGGTCAACATGGCAGCCGTGGATCGCAAGGAACTCGACGAGTTGAAGCTCTTCGTGGATCTTGCCCGGCGTTTGGGCCTGTTGCAGGCGCAGATGTGTCAGGGGCCGATCCGCAAGGTGACGCTGTCCTACAAGGGTGATCTTGCCGGGCGGAAGACGTCGCTGCTCACGGCGGCGTTCACGGCCGGGCTTCTCGAATACCGCGTCAGCGGCGTCAATCTGGTCAACGCCGAGGTGCTGGCCCGCGATCGTGGCATCGAGATCAGTGCTTCGACCTCGCCAAAGAAAGACGACTTCGCTTCGCTGATGCAGGCGGATGTGGAGACCGACACGATGACGTTCATCGCTGCGGGCACGCTCTTCGGCAATGAGTATCTGCGGCTGGTCCGCCTTGGGCCGTATCGCCTCGAAGCGTATCTCGATGGCGTGCTCTGCATCTTCAGCCACCTCGACCGGCCCGGCGTGATCGGCGACATGGGGACAACCTTCGGTCGTCACGGCGTCAACATCGCGGCCATGAATCTGGGCCGCCAACAGCCCGGTGGCGAAGCGATCGGCATCCTGAATCTGGACACTGTGCCGAGCGAAACCGCAGTCGAGGACATTAAAAAACTCGAGCACATTACGAGCGTAAACGTCGTGAAACTACCCGCCGAAGGTGAATTGCCGTCGTGGCTCCGCTGACCGGTGCCCGCACCCTTACAATGTGAACTAGAATTACCGCACAGTGTTGATGTTGCTGACTGTGATGCTCGCGTCCACGCCGCCTGAGACGGCGCCGCTGCCGCGGCGCGTACCGATCCTGTCGGTGCGGGCGATCCGGGCTCTGTCGATGGAAGAAGCCTCACTCCGCCAACCGGTGCGCATCACGGGAGTGGTCACATTTGCAAACCCCACGGTCCTCGGATTCTTCGTACAGGACTCCAGCGAAGGTATCTATGTGATGCCCAGCGAGTTGTGCCGCGGACTGGTCAAAGGCGATCGCGTGGTCGTGGAAGGCGTGACCGATCCGGGCGACTTTGCCCCGTGCGTCCAGCCTGAAAGGATCCAAGTCCTCAGCCACGACGCGCCGCTTCCTGTTCCACTCCCTTTCACGATGGCTCCCGAAGACGCCCGCTGGCTCGACGGGCAATTCGTTCAGATTTGGGGCGTGGTGGAGAAGGTGTCCGAGTGGAAGTCGAATATGGTCATCAGTTTCTACAACGCGCAGGGCCGTGCCAACGTCATCATTCCAGGCGTCCACGATATCAAAGGCCTGCAGAGCCTTGTGAACGCGGCACTCACAATCAAGGGCGTCTGCGTACCGGCATTCGATCGCACGGATCGCACGATCCGGCTGGATGCCACCAGGCTGTACACCAATTCCTTTCCGATGCTCGGCCTGTCCCAGATGGAGCCAAAGAACACTCAAGCGATCGATCATCTCCTCCGTTTCACACCTGATCCGCACCCCGGGGCGCGGCGGGTGACCGTGACGGGAACCATTGTGGGCATCGCTGCGCCGGGCACGCTCTATGTGCAGGATACCAGCGGCGGGATTGCCGTGCTGCCACCGACCAACGATATCAGTGCTCACATTGGTCAGCGGGTGGAAGCGACTGGGCTGGTCGCGATCGAGGGGCGTCGTATTCGCATGTTGCACGCCACGCTGAGGGGCCTCGGCGAAGCGGACTTGCCGACTCCCGCCAAAGTGAGCATCGCATCCCTCGCGCTCGGGCGGCATTTTGCAACTCTCACCAGCACGATGGGCCGCGTCGATCAGGTCTCCACTCACGACGCCATGCACGTGATTACTCTGGTCGACGGCGCCGCCCGGCTGGATGCTTACAGTCCAGTTCTGGACCCACCTCCGCCGCTCGGTAGCCGGGTTCGCGTCGTGGGTGTGCTCGGTCGGCTCGATCCAAACGGGCCGATGCCCGGGAGCGGTGTGTACTGGATTGAGTCTTCCAAGAATCTCACAATTATTGAGCAGCCACCTGCGCCCCCGCAGATGTCCTGGTGGACTCCGGAACGCATCCTGCTCGCGCTGATGATCCCTGCCGCGGTGGCAGTGCTCGCGTTCATCTGGGTTTTCACACTCCGGCGACTCATCCACCGACAAACCACTGAGCTACGGCAGCAGTTCCAGATGCAGGCGGAGCTAGAGGAAAAGCTGCGGACCTCGCAGAAGCTCGAAGCGATTGGCCGGCTGGCCGGGGGGATCGCCCACGATTTCAATAATCTGCTCACGGTTATCAACGGCTGCGGGGAACTACTCTATCACGATCTTCCCGGCGGGTCGCAGCAGCGCGATCTGGCGCGAGACATCCGCTCCGCCGGCGAGCGGGCTGCCAGCCTCGTCTCGCAATTGCTCCTCTTCAGCCGCCGGCAGTCGGTGCGACTGCATGCACTTAATCTCAAGCCCACCGTCCGCGAAGCGGAGCGCATCCTCCGTCGCGTGATTGGCGAAACGATCCACGTCGAATGCCGGCTCGCAAACGAAGAACTCATGGTGCGGGCCGAGCCGACGCTCATCCATCAGATCCTGCTGAACCTCGCGGTGAACGCCCGTGACGCCATGCCGACGGGAGGCACACTGAGCATCGATATCGCCCAGGAGGAGCAGAGTGCCCGCATCCGCGTCAGCGATACTGGCCACGGCATGGATGAGGCCACGCGCAAGCGAATCTTCGAACCGTTCTTCACGACCAAAGGCATCGGCGAAGGCACGGGTCTGGGCCTCGCGACGGTCTATGGCATTGTGCAGACGCTCAAAGGCGACATCCACTGCCAGTCGGCAGTGGGGCACGGCACGACCTTCGATATTCTCATTCCACTCCTCGATGGGTCTGCAGTGGCATCGGCCCACGCATCGGCCTCGCGGGAGGTGACGGCGGGCCAGGGAGCGATTTTGGTCTGCGAGGATGACGACGCTGTGCGAGCCCTGACCACGCGCATCCTCGAATCGGCTGGCTACTCGGTTCTGGTAGCGGAGTCTGCAGCTGATGCTGCTCAGCTAGCCTTGTCGCACTCAGGCAGCATCGATCTGCTCCTCACTGATGTCGTCATGCCCGAAATGAACGGTCGCGAACTGGCTGAGCTGATCCACCCGCTGCGGCCGGAGATGCAAGTGCTCTTCATGACGGGATATACTGACGATGAAATGGTCCGACATGGCGTGGCCACGATTGAAGTCGATTTGATCGGCAAACCCTTCACTGCAGCGGTACTGACGGCCCGCATCAACGCCATGCTCACGCCGCCCCGCGATGGCGGAATGGTGAGCAACCAGCAGACAGTCTGACCGCGACAATCCAATTTGCTGATACGATCGGCAATTTCGCGCTTCCCTTCGCAGACTCCATAAGTTATTCTCGCATCAATCGACGGGAGAGAGACATGATCCGCATCGCGTTTGTTCTGGCAGCTTTCACTGGCATGCTTTGCCCGTTGCAGGCCGCGTTCACCATCACCGGCAATCCCGCTGCGGATCTCGGTTGGGCCGCGAACAGCAACTCGCTGCAAAACACCAACTACGTCCGCGGGACTGCGAATTTCGCATTCGATACTTACAGCTTTGAGATGCGAATCCCGACCGGGATGAACGCACTCACCGCCACGGGCTGGAACGCCGGTGACCGAGTGGTTGGTCTGGGCGGTGTTTTCACCGCGCCGATGACCCCGACCGATCTGGGATATGCCCCTGGCACGGTGTTCACCGGCCCGGCCCAGAACTCTCTGCTCAACACCAATTCCCGCTTCATCGCCAAGTTCGGCACCAACACTGCCAGCAATATTTTTTCGCCCAGCACCGTCCCGCCGAACGCTGGCAATGGTGCGGGGAGCCACTCCAGCGGCAATGGCGGCATCGGCTCGGTGCATGTCTCCATCGCGTCCAACCGGCTCAGCCTCGCCAATGCCGGGATGCTCATCACGCCTGATCTTAGCCCCAACGGCTCCGGCGGCTTCGACAACGTCGCACAGTACGTCACCGTCGGGGCCACCGGGGCCAACGGCATCGACCTCCTCGTGGGCTCGGCGTTCCCCTCAGCCCGCTACATCTACAACCTCGACGGCAGCGGGCTGCTGACCTCCTGGGAAGTGCTGCTCAACACGACAATGGTGGGCCAATACCCGAATCCCAACATCATTGTTGGCCAACCAACCGGCGGCGGGAACTGGATCCTCTCCGTGCAGGCTGGCTCCGGCGCGGCACCATTCACCGACGGCTTGCTCGTCACCGATCCGTTCTTTGAAGCCCCGGCTCCGCCCGCGTTCTTCGCACTGCTCTTCGGTGGTGCCGGCGTGCTTGCGGTCCGACGTCGCCGTGGTTAGAATGAACTGATAGTTCAAATGAGCAAGCCGCGTGGGAAACCACGCGGCTTGCACTGTTTCGCATGGTGACTCAGATCAATTCTTTCACCGGCTCGCGGTCGTCGAGCACATACATCGGTCGACCGCTGCCATTGGGAAACGTCGTGGCGGGATCGATGCCCATCGCGGAGTAGAGCGTGCTGAGCAGGTGCGGAACCTTGTAGGGACGGTCTTTGGGATATTCACCGCGGGCAGAACTGGAGCCGATCGCTTGACCCATCTTGAGTCCGCCACCCGCCACCATGGCACTCATCACCGGCGACCAGTGATCGCGTCCTCCACCATCGTTGTTGTTGATCTTGGGCGTGCGGCCGAATTCACCCCAGACCACGACGACGACATCGTCGAGCATACCGCGTTCACTCAGGTCCGTGACCAAGTTGGCGATGCCGCGGTCGAGTTCAGGCAGTTGGCGTTTGAGTTGTTTGAAGTTGCCGCTGTGGGTGTCCCAGCCGCCATAGCTGAGAGTAACGCAGCCAACACCTGCCTCCACCAGGCGACGAGCCGTGAGGAATTTGTCGACTCTCTTATAGCGTTCGCGGACTTTGGGATCTTCCTTTTCGAGATTGAGAGCCTTGCGCACCGTGCCGGTGCTGACCATCTCGAAAGCCCGCTGCGTGAACGCATCCATGCCGCTCATGGTGCCACTCGCATCCACATCGCGACGGGCTGTGTCGAAGGAATGGAGCAACCCCTTGCGGTCGTCCATGCGTTCTTCATCCACGCTGCGTGGCAGCTTGAGATTGGCGAGTCCAGGTCCGTCCGGTGTGAAGGGTTGGTGTGCAATGCCCAGATAGCCCGGTTCCGTGCCCAGGCTTGTGCCGCGAAGGCTCACAAACGGCGGCACATCCGCGGCACCGGCCCGCAGCTTCGACATCACCGCACCGAACGACGGATGACCTGCCGTGCGGTTGTCTTTCTCGCGATACCCGGTCATCACATAGCTGTCGCTGTGTTCGTCCACACTCGAGAGCGACCGCACGACTGCCAGCTTGTCGAAGATCTTTGCCTGCATCGGGAAGTGCTCGCAAATCTGCACGCCGGCGACGTTGGTGGCAATCGGTTTGAATTCGCCTCGAAACTCCGCCGGGGCGTCCGGCTTGGGGTCGTACATGTCGATGTGGCTCGGGCCGCCCGGCAGGTAGATCATGATGGCCGACTTCGGTCGTGCGAGCGAGGGGCTCTTCGGCGAAGCCGCACGGGCTCGGAGCACATCCGCCAACGTCAGCCCGGCACCGAACGCGCCCAGAGCGAGAAAATTGCGACGGCTTACACCATCGCAAAACTTCTGCTGCGAACCGCTGAACGTCAGCATGACGAATCTCCGAGGCATCAGGCCGGAAACGGGGCCGTGGCAGGATCGTTCAGACTGGCTGAACGGCACAGGGAAGTTTAGCCGAGCATCGAACCCCATGCAATGGAGAGGGTAACGGGATTTCTAGAAAAGTGGCAGCGTCTCAGGGCTTGAGAAGCTGAATCATCGTCACCTGTACATTTTCGAGGCTTCCCACAATCACTGCCATTCGAAAGCGGTACGCACCGGGCGGGACGCCATCCGCATTCCTGACGCGATAGACACAGTTCCACTTCACCACCCGTTCCGGGCCGAACTTCCAGCGACCGTACGATGGCCCGCTGATGCCCTTCACTGGCGGATCGAGTGCGATCACCCCCATGGCATGCGAACCGGTGGTCGTGCTCAGGATCACGGGACGGCTCTGCTCACCGGGACCGTCGCTCAGTGCCTTCAACTCATGCGACTTGGGATCGAATGTGTAGAACTTGGAAAACTCTTCTGGCATGTACCCGGTGACGGCTTCAAATTGTGCCAGTGTGTGCTGTTCCCCTTGGGGGATGGTGAATGTCGCGTCGTACTCGATCGCATGAGCCCGATTGCGGTAGTTCAGTGTTATTTTCTTGGTCAGACGATGATCCGACAGGGCTTTAGTGTTCAGAGTTGGTCGACCGGACGACTTCTCACCGGGATTCAACCAGAACGCCATCTGCGACATTGTATTCAGTGTGGTCGGTGTCGATTTGAAGCTCAGCAGTCGGCTCGACGATTTCGGCCCGATGTGGTCCCGACGTGACCCGGCTTCCGTGGGATTGAAGCACTCGGCCCAGAACGGTGTCTGCCCGCAGTCGAAAGCGCACGCGGATTGAAGCTGCCGACCGTGATCGAGACTGTCGATGTACTCTTTGCCATTCCAAGTGATGGAATGCACCGCTCCCGCGAGGCGGTTCGTGGTGCTGAGCACAATCTCCGAAGGCCCGGCTTTCGCGCGGATGGTGGCGTCACCGTTGACGGGGTCCGCTGCCGCAATGACACACAGGAGAGCAAGCATATCGGGGATTGTAGTCAACGCGTGCGGTTGAATCTCAGTACGGCCGCGTGAAGTCTTCGCACAGGCTGCGGCGGACATCGTAACTGAGCGGCTCGCTCTCCCAGTCATAACCTTCCGCATCGACGCCAATGGTGGCAGGATTGGAGAAGGCCTCGAGTGCAGCACGGCTGGCATCATCGAAATTGAAGCTGACCCAGAACGCCGGACCGAGGGTCCGGTCGCTGGCGCGGGTCGGCATCACTTCGCCCACGACGGCGAAGCCACCGATCCTGAACGTAATGGTCCCTTCAGTCACAGCATCGCCAAGCGTGTTCAGCCCTGCTGTGGGGCGGCGCCCCGGACGTCGGACCGAAACCGCGGCACAGAGTCGAAAAGGCCCCGGCAGCAGGCTCGCGTAAAACCCGAGCATCCGCTGCACCGTCGCCGCGGGATAGACGCGACGCAACTTCTGCACTTCCGTCACGCGGAACGCAAGTGTGTTCGCATTTTCAAACGCCAGTGAGACGGAAGGACCGACGGGCACCTTGCGGTAGCGGTCGAGATATTGATAGAGAAGCTCGGATTCGACAGCTCCCTGATCGGCGAACTCTTCAACAAATGTCATCGCTTCGGCAGTCATCGCAGTCATGATGGCCTCCGGGTGCGAAGCGACCTCCTCCCTGGGTCCGAATCGTTACTCATCCTTAGAACGCATCTTACGTCCGATTCGATTGACACAACCCCCAAAACCTCGCAGTTGGAGCAATTCTTCTCACAAAAATCGCTCATTCGTCACAAAATTCGTCGAACGAGAGTGAGGGCGTGAATTTAGGCAGCTTCGGCGAAGTAGATTTGAGCCTGAATGCCCAGCTGCGGCAAGTGTCCAAATGATATTTTCTGACTGCCTCGCTACCGCCCAGTGTCGGGAACGTAATGCCATCAAGCTTGCTGGATCACACAATTAGCATCGCGTCGCCGTAACTGTAGAAACGATATTCCAGCCGGATCGCCTCCGCGTAAGCATGCTGCAGCAGCTCGCTGTCGCAGAGCGACTGCACCAGAAGCAGCAGTGTGGTCTTCGGAAGATGAAAATTCGTCATCAGCCCGTTCACCACGCGGAAGTCATAGGGCGGATAGATCGCCAAGTTCGATGGCCCGCGAAATGGAGCGAGCTTGCCATTGCGAGCAGCGGTCTCAATCGCATTCACAGCCGCCTCGCCGACCTCGCACCATTCCTGGTGGATCGCATGCGTGAGCGGATTGGCTTCGCGGATCGGTGCGAAGGTGCCCAGCCCGACGTGCAGTGTCACTTTCGTATTGGCGATTCCCTTCGCAGTCAGCGTGTCAATCAGTTCGGGTGTGAAGTGCAGCCCGGCCGTGGGAGCAGCGACACTGCCGTCGCGAGTGGCATAGACGGTCTGATAGCGGTCCTGATCGCTCCCCTCCGCGATACCGTGCCGGATGTAGGGCGGCAGCGGGATGTGGCCGTGGCGCGCCAGCAACTCAGTAGCATCGCCTGACACCTGCGGCGTCATCATCCAATGACGATCATCGGTCCGCATGTCCAGCACCAGCGTGAGCCCGGTATCGGTCTCGAACACTTCGCCGGGCTGCGCGTAGCCGCGGGTCTGGCAAAGCAACTCCCACTGCCCAGTCGGCAATGCTGTGAGAAAGAGTCCTTCCCACTTCCCCTGCGTGCGGGTGCGTCGCCCCAGCAGCCGGGCCGGGATCACTCTTGTGTTGTTGAAGACGAGCAGATCACCAGGAGCAAGCAATTCCGGTAGATCGCGGACAGTTCGATGGTCCAGCGTGCCGGTGCTGCGATGCACAACGAGCAGGCGGGCCTCGTCGCGCTTCGTAGCCGGCTGCTGGGCGATCAAATGCTCCGGCAGATCATAATCGAAGAAGAGCATGTCTACTTGAAGTTCTTGAGCCACTCATCGAAGCTCTTTTTGTGCTGCTCGATCGTCTTGGCCGGGCCGACGAGGGTCATGTAGTACTGACCATCGGCATTTTCAAACACGATGTACAACTGCCGGTAGTTCGGCATGGCTGTGCCGTTCTGATCCATCGGGAACGCTTTCTTGACGAAGGTGCCGTTCACGTCCTGATAGGTGGCGTCGTTGCCCCCGATCTTGATTTTCTCGACCTTCTCCTCGACCTTGTCCTTGCCGTCAGCAGGGTTGAACTTGGCCACCTGCCGCTTGAGGTTGGCGTCGACCGTGCCGCTACCGCCCTTGAAGAAGAAGAGTGCCAGTTCGGCGTCGGCTTTGTCGTCCTTCGCCTTTGGCAGTTTGAACTGATAGACCCGCATCGCGTTCGACGGGTCTTCGCTCTTCCACTCTGCGGGAGCGGTTGACTTCATCCCGGCAAAGGTGACAACTTTGCCTTTGTCCTCAGCCTGTACCGCTGCGACCGCCAGTAGACTCGCAGCTAGAGCAATGCCTCGCATAATCGACTCCTGAGAAAGTGTAGCAGTCATTCTATTCACTCGATCCGCCGAGTCGTAACGCTCAGTCGTGTGAGCCATTCGCTGATGATGGCCGCACGCTCCGTGACCGCAGCTTCGGCTTCATCTGCGGTCACTTTGATGAATGTGACATGGTCGCCGGCCCGCAATTGCGCCAGGAAATCGAGGTCGGCTCGGATCACGTGTGCGATCTTCGGATAACCGCCGATGGTCTGGCCATCGACGCCAATGACCACGGGCAGGCCGTCGTTGGTGATCTGCACCGCACCGGGCGCGACGGCCTCGCTCGGCAGTTCGCCCGCTCGGCGCTCCAGTGCCGGGCCGCTGAGCCGCAGGCCCATCCGGTTGCTGGCGGGTGCGACTTCGTAGCGGCTGTGAAAGAACGTCGACGGCTTCAGAAAGCTCGCATGCTGCGGACCTGGCAGAGCCCGAAGCTCGGCAGTGCGCGGCAGGGCGTCGAACGCGAGTGAACGCGGTGCCAGCTTGGATGAACCGCAAGTCAGAGTTGAGTCTGCAGTCAGCGGCTCCAATGCAGAGTGACTCCCGAGGATCGTTGCAGATTGGAACCCCCCGGCAACAGCGAAGTAGGCCCGTGCGCCGCTGGGCGTGCCGCCGATCTTGAGCACATCGCCAAGCTCTAGAGTGAAGGTGCTGGCTACCGGGACGCGGCCCTGGTTGGCGATCGCCATGCCGAACGGGGCCCCGAACAGGGCACAGGCAGTGCGTTCCTCGGCACGGAGCGTCGGCCCGATAGCTGTCACTTCGAGTGCGGGGGTATCGGGCGGATTGCCGACAAGTCCGTTGGCGATGGCCAACGCAGCGAGGTCCGCCGCACCGCCGAGAGGCACACCAAGATGCCGTGCGCCGCGGCGGCCGCGGTCGACCAGCAGCGTGTGAAAGCC
>JBGSSZ010000163.1:0-11286 GCA_041736785.1 Limnoglobus sp. | reverse complement strand
GCCGACGGCGGCGAGCCGGCGACCATCGGGGCTCCACGCGAGATCGGTCGGGCTGCCGACCGCGGGGATGGCATGAACGCGGACTCCGTCGGCGACGCGGAGAACCTCAACGCCAGCGACGGTGCTGAGGGCGAGTCGCTCACCATCGGGGCTGAATGCAAGGCCGCCAAAGCTGCGGGGCATCGTCTGCAACGGCTCGGTCGGCATTGGGCCATCGGTCGGGATGAGCCAGACCGTCATGGAATCCGAAAGACGCGGCGTGCCGGCAAGCACCGCGATCCAGCGGCCCGTGGCGTCGATTGCAAGCGAGCGAATCCCGGCAACGGGCAGCCGCAACGTCTTCGCGGGCTCGCTGCCGCCGGGTTGCCAGTGGTGAATCTCCGAAGTGCTCTTGTCGACGATTGTGGCCCAGACCACGCGACTTTGGGCAGAGTCAGAGGCAAGCGTCTGCACAGCTCCGCCCGCTTCGCCCGAACGGAAAAGTTCTGTGCCGTCGGTCGCGTTCAAGATCGTCAGACGATTGTGGGCACTGCCGTCGATACCGGCGCACCACTCGCTGTTGTGCAGGTAGGCGGCATAGCGGATGGGGTAACCGTTGCGTCGTACCAGTGGGCCCGGCACAGCGGACTGCGGCACGGTGGCGATCCACGATTGCATGCTGCCGGGAATGCGGGCCGCACGCACAGTACGCTTTCCCGGCGGGCCCGCGATCGCAATCGCATTCAAGCGGTCGTTGAACTTCAGCAGCGTGCCACGCGGATCGCGCGTGGCATTCCAGGTGCGGAGTGTGCTGTCCTGCGAGCCGGAGATCACGGTCTGGCCATCTCTGGAAAACGCGAGGCTGCGGACCGTGTCGGTGTGACCGCGCAGCGTGCAGCGAGGCAGGACGCTGTCGCGGTCCCAGAGCCGGATCGCGCGGTCGCTGCCTGCGGTGGCAAGTGTCTGCCCGTCTGGAGAAAACGCCACCGCGTAGATCGGCCCGGTGTGGCCGAGGTGGTGCTGCACTTCGCGGAAGCTCGGCAGGCTCCAGACGCTGATCGTGCCGTTCTCACTGCCGACCGCGAGCGTGGTGCCGTCCGCGTCGAAGGCACACGCTTGCACCATGCCCGCGTTGATGGGGAGCGACTGCACGAGTGTGAAGTCGGGCAGGCGATAGATCGGCAGTTCATCCTTGCCGCCGGCGATGGCGACGAATCGATCCTGGGGATCCACTGCCACATGACATTGTGACTTGGGTCTGATCGCCAGTTCCCGCGTTTTCACGCCGTCGGCGGTGGTGTAGCATCGGGCTATGCTGTCGATGCCGCCGACAATGAGTTCCTTGCCGTGCGACGCATACGCCAGGCTGGTGACATCCGCAGCGGTCTTGATGGTGCGCGACACCTGGCCCGTGTGTGGGTCGGCGATGACGACTTCGCCGGACGCGGCCCCCCAGGCCACTTCCCTCCCATCGGCGCGGACCGCCACGGCCGTAGCACCGGCAGTCAGGCCAGGGCCTTCGCGACTTGCAGCCACTCCTCCACGCACTGAGAGGATCGAGGTACGGCCATCTTCGGGAGCAAGCTTGTGATAGCTGCTCATCCGCGGCACGCCGCTCGCCACCGCATATTCACCCTCAGCACCCGGCAGCGGGGTGATTGCATTGCCCCAGTACGCGCACGGGACGATCTGCAGTTCATTGCGGAAGAGGCGATTGAGATAGTGCCATTCCCAACCGCGGTCATCGACGCGGCCGGGCTTGGGCAGGATGAACGCAAGCTCTTCGCGGGCTCGCACGACGTCGCCGTTCTCCCAACTGAGCGCAGCCTGGGCAATGGCGGAGACGTAGAGGCTCTGCTCGGTCTGGCGTCGCTGCTCGGCTTCTGACGCCAGCGAGGTCTGAAGCTCCTGCCGTGCCTGCACTGCGTTTCGCCATTGCCAGAGCACCCCCGCGAGCCCGACGACAAAGATCATCGCCGCAGCCAAGCCCAAGCCAGACGGCAGGGGATTGCGGCGACACCACTTCCACCCCGTTTCGAGCCGACTGATCCGCCGGGCTTCGATCGGGCGATTCTCGCGGTAGCGCTTGAGATCGTCCGCCAGTGCCAGGGCACTGGCATAACGTCGACTGGGATCTTTCGCCAGGCAGGTAAGGCAGATGGTCTCGAGGTCGCGGGAGAGTTGCGGCTGCAGTCGCCGGGGCGGAACTGGCGGAGTCGATTCCACCAGCCGTAGTGTGGCGAGCGGATTCGGGCCGAGCAGCGGAGCGCGACCGGTGAGAAGTTCGTAGAGGATCACACCGAGGGCATAGACATCCACGGCAGGCGTCGCAGCGGCGGACGGATTGCCGATCATCTCGGGTGCCACATACGCCGGCGTACCACCAAGCAGGTCCGGACTCGATTGCGTCTGGTCGCTCTCGAAGATCCGCGCCAATCCGAAGTCGGCGACCTTCGGCTCGTAGTTCAGCAGTTCCTCGTCGGCGGCTGACGGGCCGGGCTGACGGGCGAGCAGGATATTGGCCGGCTTCAGATCGCGATGGATGATCCCGTGGTCGTGTGCGAAGTGCACCGCCCGAGCGACCTTCTCCACGAGCACAGCCGCGGACTTCGGCTCGATCGGCGAGCCGGCCAGATACGTTGCCAAGTTCCCGTCCGCGACGTATTCCAACGCCAGATACGGCCGCTCCTCGTGCATACCGACTTCAAAGATCTGCACGATATTGCCATGCTGCACGCAGGCGATCGCTTTCGCTTCGCGGTGGAAACGGACGACGTCATCGCTCTTCAGATCGCTCGAGCTCAACTGCTTCACGGCCACGGTGCGGTTGAGAATGGGCTGACGTGCCTTGTAGACGACGGCCATGCCGCCGCGACCGAGTTCAGACTCGATTTCGTACGGCCCGATCCGTGCCGGCAGCGGATCTTGCAAGCGTGTGCGGGTCGCCCGAAGTGCGGAAAGCGACAGCACCTCGAATGCGGCCGCGTCCATGGTGGGCTGCAGATTGCGGAGCGTGATCATTGAGGCATCGGCCGGGCCGTGCGTGTTGCGGATCGCGTTCGTCCGCCGCCAGAGCAGCACCGATGCGTTGGTGAGCCGATCTTCCAGACTCTGCCGGCAGAGATCGCAGGACGCGATGTGTTTATCCAGACGGTCCTGCTCGTGCGGTTCGACGGTGCCGTCGAGGATCCGCTCAAGCTCGTCAGGAGTGGGGCAGTGATTCGTCTTCATGTCAGTCAAGTCGTCTGCGGGGCACCATCCCCAATACCATGACTCCGCGTGGAATCTCAATGCAAGTTCGCAATTTCGGAGAGAATGCCACCATCATGGCGTCTCGCTCGCTTCCAGACGCTGCACCTGCTCCTGAATCAGTTTCTGCACTTTGCTGCGGAGGGCGTAGACAGTGGAAACCTGTTTGCCGAGCATCACACCCACCTCGGCAGCAGGTCGATTCTCGAGTGCTGTCAGTCGAAAGACATCCCACGTCGCCGGCTCCACGCGACTGCGCACCCGCTGCATGGCAAGCTCCAGAATCTCGAGATCGAATTCATCTTCGATGTGTTTGAGGAGTTCCTCGCGGGCTCCCACGGTGGAGAGAATGTCCCAGACGCCCGCGTCGATGCAGTTGGGGCTTTTTTCCGCAAGGAAGTCGACGTAGGCGTGATACGTGAGCGTCTTCACCCACGCCCGGAAGCTCTTCGAGGGATCGTACTGGAATCGCGGCAGATTCCTGGCCAGTCGCAGCAGCACCTGCTGCATGATGTCCTCAGCGTCGGACTCCTGGATCTTGCGGTAGAGGCACCAGCGGTAGATGATCGGACCGTAGTAGTCGACGAACTCGCACCAGGCCGATTCGTCCTGTTCACCAGGTCGGGTCAACCGCATCAGCAGGCTGAGGCGTGTCTGAGATTGGTCCAGACTCAGCATCATCTTAGAATAACGAGTTGCTGGTGGTGATTGCTCTGGAATGACCCCTATTTTTGCCATTGAGTCGGGCCTGAATTGAGGCGAGGCGCGAGAGGCATCAGCATTTGTTGCGACTTCCATTTTTTGCGTTGAGGGTCACGACAGTGCAGCCGTAATAGTGGTGGTCGCTGCTCAGAGCATTGATTTCTTCATACGTTTCTTCTCCCCACACTCCGCCGAGGATGCCCGATGTCGCAGATTATCAATCGTTTATGTGGTCGGGTTTATGGCTGGTTTGATTCCAAGGATGCTCGCCAGCTGTCGAAGCCGCTGCCGGCCAGCTTCCGAGCTGGAGCCAAGCTGGCGCTGACGAACCTCGAAGATCGTACCACGCCGTCGACCTTTACCGTGCTGTTCCCGTTCGACGATGCCAGCAATCCTTCACCTTCGCCGATCCTCGACGGATCGGACAACGGCACCGGCACGCTGCGGCAGGCGATGATCAATGCCAACGCCAATCCCGGCCCGGACATCATCGTCTTCAGCAACAGCACCGCAGGCGGAGCGACCGACTTCACCGACGGCCTGAGCATCATCGCACTCCTGCGGCCGCTGCCGTCCACTTCGGTCACCGTCGGCGAGGATCTCACGATCACCGGGCCCGGTGCCGATCATCTGCTGATGACCCGCGGCACTGCGGGCGCCCTCGCCAGCCCAGTCCGGCCCTTCAGCCTCGGCGGCAGCAACAACTACACGCTCTCGGGCATGACGCTCACCGGCTTCAGCGGGAGCGTGGCCGGGGGCGTCATCCAGCTTCAGTTTGCCGGCTCGAGCCTCGTGCTCGACGGCATGCAGATCACCGGGAACACATCGAACCTTACGGGTGGAGCCATCGATCTGGTGGGTGCCAGCGACGTCACCATTCGCAACAGCACTATCAGCTACAACTACGGCAGCCAGGGCGGTGCTCTCGAAATCCGCGGGTCGGGCAAGAGCCTTACCATCGAGAATTCCACGATCGCATTCAACACCGGCTACAACGGTGCGGGCGCCATCCAATGGGGAACGGGCGGCAGCACGGCCACGACCATCACCAATACCACGATCACCGGCAACACGACTTACAATTCCGAATTCAACGCCGGCTTCGGTGGCGGGGCCCTGCAGAATCACCAATCGAGCGGCGCCGCACCGATGACGCTGACGCTGAACAGCTCAATCATCGCGGGCAACTCCGCCTACAACGGCCGCTCCGACATGAGCTTCGGGACCGACACCACCCTGGTTGCCAGCTACAGCGTGATCGGCAACGCGGACGAGCTCAACATCTTTGACCCTGTGGGCGGCACCAACAAGACCGGCACCCAAGCTGCTCCAGTCTCCGCGAACCTCGGCGGGTTTGTCCGCAGCGCCGGCGGCACACTCGTGCTCCGGCCCAACGTGGGCAGTATCGCCATCAACAACGGTGACCCTGCCGCACCGCTGGCCTTTGATCAGCGAGGTCTGCCCCGCGTCGCCGGGTCGGTCGATATCGGTGCCATCGAAATCCAAAGCCCGGCCACCGAGCCCGCCAACAGTGAGCCCACGCTCGCCGATGTCACGACCAGCGGCGGCACGGAATATGTCTTCACCGTCACCTATCAGCGCGATGGCGGGATCATCGATGTCGCCACACTCGGCAACGCGACCGATGGATTGGATGATGTCGCATTGACCTACCCCACCGGCGCCACAGTGCTGCCGACCTTCCTCAGTTCCGTGACCAGCGGCACATCGGTCATCGCCACGTACACGGCAGCCGTGCCCAATGGCGCGTGGGATCCCTCGGCCTACGGCACCTACCTCGTGACGCTCCTGCCCAATGCGGTCAAGACTACGGGCGGAGCACCGCTCGCCGCTGGCCCACTCGGCAGTTTCAACGCCTACATCGGCCAGACCTACACGGTCTCCAACACCGCCAACACCGGAGCCGGGTCGCTGCGGCAGGCGATCACCGATGCCAATCTCTCTGCCACCCTCGGCACTCTGGACACGATCGTGTTCGATTCCTCCTTCGACACGGCGCAGACGATCACCGTGACCTCCGCCTTGCCGACCATCGCCGACAGCGTCAACATCATCGGTCCGGGCTCGTCGAAGCTCACGATTCAGCGTTCGGGAAATACGGGCACGTACACGATCCTGCCGATCTCCAAGACCATCGGCAATGCGGTCGTGAACATCTCGGGCATGACGCTCAAGGGTGGCACGGCAGGAGGCTCGACCGGAGCCCCGCTGATCACCACCAGCGATGAGTTCGTCACGCTCACCGACATCACCATTTCGAAGAACACGGTGAACAACGCCAACGGCGGGCAGATTCTGGTCGGCTCTACCACGAACACTGCTGGTTACCTCACGCTGATCGACAGCACCATCAGCGACAGTCGCTCGACGGGATCGAGCGGTAACAACGGCGGGGCGATCCTGGTCAGAGGCGGTGCCACCATCACCATCCAGAACTCGACGATCGCCAACAACACAGCGAACGGCACCGGGGGCACGGTTGGTAACGGCGGCGGTATCGCATTCATCGCCGGGACCACGACGCTCCCGAGCAACAATCTGATCATCACGGGCAGTACGATCTCCGGGAACAACTCCAACAGTTCAGTTAGCACCTTCGGCGGTGGCGGCATTCTGTTCATCGGTGCCGCCGGGGCCGATGGCGGGCTCACCATCCGCAACAGCACCATCAGCGGCAACAGTGCCAACCTGGGCACCAGCGAAGGTGGCAACGGCGGCGGTCTCCTCCTCCGCGACTTCACCGGCACCGCGAACATCCTCAACAGCACCATCACCGGCAACACATCCACCTCCGCAGACAGCTTCACAGACGGCATCGGTGGCGGTGGTATCGCACTGACGACGCTGAACGCGACGTTCCCCACGGCCACGATCAACATCACCAGCACGATCCTCAGCGGCAACGTATCGAGCAACGGTCGCGATGATATGGCCACCGCTGCGGGTGTGGTCGTCAACACATCGTTCAGCGCTATCGGCGATACGGACGGCTTCGCCTATGTCCCCGGCACGGGCGACCTGAGCCTTGCGAATGCTGACATCGCCAACCTGAAGCTGGCTCCGCTGGCGATTAACGGTCCCGGCCTGACCGCGACTCTCGCACTGCAGCCCGGCAGCACGGCGGTCAACGCCGGCTCGAACCCGTCCCCCGCGCTGCTCCTCGATCAGGCCGGCAATCCACGCGTCAACGGAGCGCAGATCGACATCGGTTCGTTCGAGCGGATTCTCGGTGCACCGATCGCCACTGCGGGTGCACTCCCCGACGTCACAGTCAATGATCCGACGACTAATCCGTATGTCTTCACGATCAGCTACGCAGCCGATTCGCTGATGAACCGGTCGACGATCGGCGACGGCCCCGAAATCGTCGTGACGCCTCCGGTCGGGGGTCCGATCAATGCCACGTTCGTGTCGGCTGATTCCGCAGTGAACGCTCAGACCATCACCGCGACCTATCAGATCATTCCTCCCGGCGGGACCTGGGACGCCGTGGATAACGGTGACTACAGCGTCGGCATCCTCGCCAACAGCGTCTTCGACACCGATGGCAATCCGGTCGCCGACAATGCCAATCTCGGCACGTTCAACGTCGCCTTCGCCACGACATTCCTCGTCACCAACACCAGCAACGACGAAAACGACCCCAACTCGCTGCCCGGAGCTATCAAGGCGGCCAATCTGAATGCGGGCTTGACCGACACGATTGCCTTCGATACCGCGGGCATCTTTTCCACGCCGCAGATCATCACACTCGGCAGCGAAATCTTCATCACCGACGGTCTGATTCTCAACGGTCCCGCGAGCAAGGTCACCATCTCCGGCGGCAACGCGACCCGACTGTTCAACATCAACGGTCCCGGTTCCATTGAAGTGAGCTTCAGTAACTTCATCTTCACCGAGGCCAGCGCCACCACCCGCGGCGGAGCCGTGTTCTCACAGAACGAAGTCATCTCCTTCACCGACAGCGTCTTCACCGGCAATACGACCACCAACAACGGCGGGGCCATCGGCATGGCTGGCGGCACGGGCGGCATGCTCACACTCCTGCGAACCACATTGTCCAACAATCGGGGCGGGAACGGCGGTGCCATCGACACCGGTGCCGGGCAGTCCATCCTTTTCATCACGGACACCACATTCAGTGGAAATACCTCGTCTGCCGGCGGCGGTGCGATCGGCGGCGGATTCCCCGCAATGACCATTCTCAACAGTACATTCAGTGGAAATAGCGCTGCCGGAACCGGTGGGGCACTGCAATTCGCCAACGGCTCAGTCGGCACCGGCATCAACATCACTAACAGCACGATCAGCGGCAACACTGCCACCAGCGGAGGCGGGATCAACGTCGGCAACACGAACTACTCGATGCAGATGACGATCACCAACAGCACGATCACGGGCAATCTGCAGTCGAATGCCAGCGGCAACGGCGGCGGGATCTTCTTCGGCAGTTCCAATGCCGGCAGCAATCTCACGATCAACAGCAGCATCGTCGCCGGGAACACGCTGACGAACACCGCGGCCACCGCCACACCGGATGTCCGCCGCAATACCGCGGGCAACATCCTCGGCGATAACAACCTCATCGGCGTCGGCGAAGCGACCAACGCCACCTTCACCGGCACGAACCCGATCGTGCCGGGGACAAAGGCGATGCCTCTCGACCCGCTCCTGCTGCCCCTCACCAACAATGGCGGTCTGACCCAGACTCACCTGCCAACCGTGGCCAGCAAAGCGGTCAACCGCGGCAACAACGTGGGCTTGCTCGCCAACGATCAGCGTGGCACCGGCTTCCCCCGCGCCACGCCCGCAGGCTATCCCGACATCGGAGCGATCGAGTTCACCAGCGCCACGCCCTACGCACAGGCCGGCGCACTGCCCAATGTCGTGGACAACCAGCCCGGCATCAACAATCCCTACACCTTCACCGTCACCTACTTCGACGACGTCGCAGTGAAGCTCAGCACCATCGGCAATCAGCCCGACGCCGATGTCCTAGTCAGCAGAATCGGCGGTGGCTTCAGCACATTCGCCACGTTTGTGAGTGCGGACCAGGCCGCGGACGCCCCGGCCATCATCGCGACCTACATGTTCACGCCGCCCGGCGGTTCGTGGGATGCCAGCGACGTCGGGACCTACGAAGTGACGCTGCCCGCGAGTGCGATCCAGAACACGGCCAACGTCTTCAACGATGCCATCACGCTCGGCACTATCCAGGCTCAGTTCGCGACGACCTTTGCCGTGACCAACACGGCTGACACCGGCCCCGGCTCGCTGCGTCAGGCCATTCTCGATGCCAACGCCAATGCGGGCTTCCTAGATACCATCGTCTTCGCGCTGCCGCTCTTCTCGACGCCGCAGACCATCAACCTGTTCACAGGCGATCTCCTCATCACCGACAGCGTCGCGATCCAGGGCACCGGGGCCAATCTGCTCAGCATCAATAGCAACGGCAGCCGCAGCTTCGATATCGTCAACAACTCGAGCGTGCTGGACGTCACGCTCTATGGCATGAAGCTCAGCGGGGCGAATATCCCAGGGACCGGCAACGACGGGTCCGGCGGAGCCATCCGGGCCTCCAGCGAGATCGTCACACTCGACAGCCTCTGGATCACGGACAACGTTGCTGACACGGGCGGCGGCATCAACATGTACATCGGTGGTGGCACGTTGAACATCTTCAACAGCACCTTCTCCGGCAACTTCGGTACGACGCACGGCGGCGGCGTCTTCATCCAGTGCAACACCGCAGTCACCACACTCAACATCCGCAACAGCACCTTCTCCGGCAACTCCGCGTTCAACCTCGGCGGTGGCGTCTGCCTCTCGAACAGCAACGCCAACACGGTGCTCAGTGTGACCAACAGCACCTTCGCCAACAACATCGCGCAACAAGGCGGCGGCTTCCGCGGCAATTCGGCTGCAACCGTCAACATCGAGAGCACCGTGTTCGACGGCAACGTCGCCACGGTCGCTGGCCCGAGTATCGCCACGATCAACGTGAACTCGAGCTTCTCGGCCCTCGGTGTCGATGGCAGCTACGTGCCGGTCAGCAGCGTGGCTGACATCCCCAACGGCACGTTCCTGAATCTGGGTACGTTGGAAGCGAACGGTGGCCCGATGCCAACGCACCTGCCCGGCGTGGGCAGCCCGTTGATCGACGCCGGCTCCAACCCCGCCAGCCTCGCCGCTGACCAGCGCGGCTCGCTCCGCAGCTTCAATCAGACCGACATCGGCTCGGTCGAAGTCCAGCCCACAGGCGTGTCCAACATTGTCGTCAACGGCAACGCCGTTCAGCGTTCGCGGTTGACCTCGATCGAAGTGAATTTCTCGAACCCCATCGACGCGGCAACGCTTCTCGCCGCCGGGGCAATCACGCTGACCCGCACAACAGGCGGTCCAGCCACGGTCGTTCAGACTGGCGCGATCGGGGCCAACGGCCTCATCACTGTCGCACCGATGTCGGGCCTGGTCAGCACGCTGACATTGACCTTCGCAAATGCCGATGGTTCGCCCATCACCGCGGGAGTGGAATACGGCTCACTCGCTGACGGACGCTGGCAGTTGGCCATCCCGTCCGTTGGCTACACGAGCGCCCTCAACTCCACCAATCTGCGGCGGCTCTTCGGCGACATCAACAACGATGGCACCGTTGATGGCTCCACCGACTTCGCACAGTTCGGGGCCGTCTTCGGAACCTCGCCGGGCGTCAACATGAGCGCCTTCGACTTCAACAACGACGGCACGATCGATGGCTCCACCGACTTCGCACAGTTCGGGGCCCGCTTCGGCACCACGCTCTAAGCGCAATCGCTGCAACACTTCGGATCAGGGCGGGAATATTCCCGCCCTGATCATTTGCGCAGAACCGCTCCGCAAGATGAAAGCCGGGTGAGTGTTCGGACGCAGCCGTCGCGAGGGCGTGTATTATCCGTTTCAGTGATTGGGGGATGTCCCCACCTCTTTTTTCTCTTTCGGAGACTCCGATGAAACGGATCGGTTTTGGTATGCTGGCCTTCGCCCTAGGCACTCTCGTGATCGCCTCGACCGCGGTGTCGCAGCCACCGGGTGGCAAAGAAGGCGGCAAAGGCGGTAAAGGTGGCGGCTTCGGCGGAGCACGCGGCGGCTACGGCAAGGTCATCCCGCCTTTCATGATGCAGCAACTCAAACTCACCGACGAGCAGAAGACCGCTGTCGAAGAGCTCGAGAAGGACATCAAGGCGAAGCTCGACAAGATCCTGACCGAAGATCAGCGGAAGATGCTGGAGAACCCGCGCGGCCCTGGCGGCGATCGCGGTCGGGGTGAAGGTGGCGACCGCGGCAAGCGACCCGGTG
>JBGSSZ010000153.1:0-12160 GCA_041736785.1 Limnoglobus sp. | reverse complement strand
TGTTGCTGCCGCCGCCGAGGCCGAGGATTGCACCGGGATTGAACTCGCGGGCCGCGGCGATCGCACGGATCACCGTCTCCTCCGGCGGCTCCGGTGTGATCGCGCTGAACACACTCAACTCCACCTTCGGCAGATGCTCGCGAAGGCGGTCGACAAAGCCGAGCTTCTCGAGCACGGCATCGGTGACGAGAAAGAGCCGTGCGACGTGCATCCGCTCGACGCTCGGGCCGAGGTGTGCCAGCGAGCCGCGGCCCATGTGCAGCGAGCCCGCAGAATGAAACGTCCAGCTTGCCATATGATGATCCCTGACGAGCCGGAAGCGTGAGCGACGGTCTGAGAACCCGCCGCTCACGCTTCCGGCTCGTAAGACACGCCCTGGGAGTTGTCTTATGATTCGCATCGGTGTGGTGACAGTCTCGGATCGGGCCAGCAGCGGCGTCTACGACGACAAGAGTGGCCCGGCGATCGTGGCGTGCCTGAACGAAATGCTCTCCTGCGAGTGGGAGCCGGTGCCGCGGCTGATCCCCGACGAGCAGGAACGGATCGAGGCCACGCTGACGGCGCTCGCCGACGATGAGGGCTGTTGCCTGATCGTGACCACCGGCGGAACCGGACCCGCGGTTCGCGATGTGACGCCGGAAGCGACCGAGGCGGTCTGCACGAAGATGCTGCCCGGCTTCGGCGAACTGATGCGTGCCGTGAGCCTGAAGAGCGTGTCCACAGCGATTCTCTCCCGTCAGACCGCCGGCATCCGTGGACAGACCTTGATGGTGAATCTGCCCGGCAAGCCCGCCGCGATCCGCGAGTGTCTCCTCGCCGTGATGCCGGCCGTGCCCTATTGTGTGGACCTGATCGGCGGCCCACGCCTCGAGACGCACGAAGCCGTGGTGAAAACATTCCGACCGAAGTCATAGTGACAAGAGTACGCGGATCAAAGCGGATTTATGAAGAATATGCATGTACTTATCATGATTTGATCTGCGTCAATCCGCGAAATCCGCGTTCACTTTCTGTTCTCGGGAGCCCGCATGAGAGTCGCACTTGTCTTGCTTCTGACCGCCGGGCTCGCCAGCGCCCAACTCACTTCCGCAGAGAAGAAAGCGACGGAGGCATTCATTCTCTCGCTGCGGGATGCATCGAACGGCGGCTACCGCGTCGATGCAAACGCAGCCCCGAATCTGCGGGCCACCACCGGAGCAGTCCGCAGCCTGGGACATCTCGCTGCGTCGATCCCCGACAAGATTACGACGTCGATGTATGTCGGATCGCATTTCGACAGCAAGACCGGAGCCTTTCAGGAGAAGGGCGGCAAGCCTGACGTGACCATCACCAGCATCGGCTACATGGCCAGCGGCACGTTGAAGATCACGCTCCCGCTCGGCGGCAAGGACTATCTCCACGACAACGCGAAGACGTTCGAAGAGGTCCGCATCGGTGCCGCGGGCCTGGAAGCACTTGAATTCAAGCCCAAGTGGCTCGACGAGTGGATCAAGATCGCCGACGCTCAACTCAACAACGACGGCACCGCGGGCAAAGGCGACGGTCAGGCCCGCGACACGGCAAGCGTCGCTGCCATGAAGCTGCGGCTTGGCTACCCGGTCGCGAACAAATCCAAAGTGATCGCGGCCATCCTCAACGGCCAGCGGTCCGACGGCGGCTGGGGCAAAGCCGGCGCGAATGCCTCCGATCTCGAATCGACCTATCGCGTGATACGGGCACTGCACTTGCTCAAGCAGAAGCCAAAGGATGTGAAGAAGTTGAATGCGTTTCTGGGCACCTGCCGCAACACGGATGGCGGCTACAGCGTCGAGCCACGCAAGCCCTCCACGATGAGCGGCGTCTACTACGCGACAGCGATCTCGCAATGGCTGGATTAGCAAGCCCTACGCCGTCACAAAGCTCCGCAGTTTGGCGAGGTTCACCGGGTCCATCGCCGTGCCGTCGGCGGCCTCCTTCGGCGTCTCAAGAATCATCGGCAGCTTGGCAAATCGCGGGTCGTTCACCAGTCGGCGGAACGGTTCCTCGCCGATCATGCCGAGGCCCAGACCCGCATGGCGATCGACACGGCAGCCGAGGCCCTTCACGCTGTCGTTCAGGTGGAAGCACTTGATCCGCTTGAGGCCGACGAGATCGTCGAACTTCGCGAAGGTGCGGTCATACTCATCGCCGGCGAGTGCATAACCCGCGGCGAAGATGTGACACGTGTCGACGCATACGCCGAGCCGCTTGGTCTCTTTCACGTTGGCGAGGATGTAGGCGATGTGCTCGAACTTGCAGCCGAGGCAGGTGCCCTGACCGGCAGTGGTCTCGACGAGCACCTGCACCTTGTACCCCGCAGTGGCACGGTGAACCTCATCGAACGCGGCGACCACGCGCTGCAGGCCAGTCTCTTCACCGCTGCCGGTGTGGGCGCCGGGGTGCATGACGAGATAGCTGAGGCCAAGTGCTTCGGCCCGCTCGACCTCGACGATGAACGCCGCGATGGACTTTTGGTAAAGCTCCTCTGCGGGAGCCGCGAGGTTAATGAGGTAAGAATCGTGTGCCGTGGCGTGCTTGAGCTTCGAGTCCTTCCACGCGCTGCGGAACGCGGCGATCTCCGACTCCAGCAGCGGCTTGGCCGCCCACTGGCTGGCGTTCTTGGTGAAAAGCTGTACCGTGTCGCAGTTGAGCGCCAATGCCGCCACGACTGCGTTGTGCAGCCCGCCCGCGATGGAAAGATGAGCACCGAACAGCGGCATCGTTGAGTCGCTTTCTACGTTGAGGGAATTCGACCCGGTAGCAGCTAACAGCACCGTTTGGCAGCAGCACGTTCACTCTTGCAGGGAACTACCTTCCGACCTCGTCGCCACCACGAACCACGCCTTCGGGCCACCTTCACTGAACGTCGCCCCTGTGAAATCTGGGCGAAGCCCAAAGCGGTTGGGCTCGATGGATTCAATCTTCCATCCCTCGGCGAACGTGTCCTCGATTTCTTTCCGAGTCACCCGCCGAGGTCCATGAATTCCTGGTTCCGCCTCACTGAAGCAGATCAGGTACAACTTGCCGCCTGACTGAAGGACACTTGCCAACCCTTCTACGTATATCCTCCTGTCTTCGTCGTTGAAGACGTGGAACAGTCCGGAGTCGATCACCGAGTCGAAAACTTCGGGAAGCTGCTTCAACGCCAAGGCGTCCATCACGAAGAACGAAACCGGCATCCCTCGTTCCGCTGCTTTCCGTTTGGCACGCTCGATTGGCTCAGCGAGAAAATCGATGCCCGTGACCTTGTGGCCTCTGCTGGCGAAGTAGAGAGCGTTCTCCCCAGTGCCGCAGCCAGAATCGAGGATTGACCCCGTGATCTGCTCGGCTACTGCAACGAACGCTTTCTGTGGGCCGTCGATGTCCCATGGGGCAATGCCGGCGTAGGCGGACTCGAAGCGGGTCTGCTCGGGAATGCTCACTCTGGTTCCTCGATTTTTCAAGATGCGACACACATAAGATGAAGAACACATACGATTTCGTCGAGGTCCGATGCTGAAGTCCCGCACGGAATACCTGACGCTCGGCCTGCCGACAACGATGGGCTTCCTACGGCGATTTCGACGGCCCCCAGGCCCAACCGAGTGCTGGTGAAAGTGAACGGGGAGTGAATCGTACCGCAGTTCCTTCAGTGAATTCACATCATGGCGACTGGTGCAGCCTTACGCTAATTCATCATCGATGCGTTCACGGAACGCCCTTTTGCAGGCAATCCTACCGCAGTTGTACCGCTGAAGCAATGGAAGGAGGACGCCTGGCTCCAAATCGTGACTCGCAAATATGCAGTGCAAAGTGAAGGTTTACATTATTGCACTACATGTAGTCATAATGTAATACTGACCACATGAATCATCCGATGACTCACGACACGATCATCTTCCGGTGTTGGATGTAGTCCCAAATCACAAATCGGTCAAGCTCGCGGCCTGTCGTGTAAATGACCCGACCGCGCGTACTCTCGGCCAACCTGCGGGCAAAGCGGATGTCCTCCTCGCTCTGATTCCAAGTACTGAGCAGGAAAATATTGATCGTGATGCCCTCGCGGGCACAGAGCATCGCTTCGCGAAGTGTCGCTTCTTCGGTCCGCGAATCGGGCGGGTAGAGCAAGTAGAGCATGCTACCCTCATAGTGTGCGGTCGGCAATCCATCCGTAATGAGCATGACATTGCGGTTCGGCGTCGGCTGTGCACCTAAATAACGACGTGCCATGGCGAGAGAATGTTGAATGTTGGTGAAGTGCCAGGGAATGTCCACTTCGCTGAATCGCGGGTCGCTCATGTCAACGCGCAGACGCACGATCGGATCGAAGAGCGTCGGCGGTTTCGGCATCAGGCCCGCAACCTCGGCCACACCGCGGGCCTTCGCAAAAGTATACATTTCGATGAACTGCAGAAAATCACCTGGATACTCGCTGCGAATAAGACCATCGAGAGCGAGGCCCATGCGCTTCACATTGGCATATTGGGCATCGTAGCGCATCGAACCCGACATATCAAGTAATACACAGGTCGCGGCCTTGGGCGTATTGCGGGTCTTATGCACTATAATATCGTCAGGCGACAGCCGCAGTGGCAGGCCGGGACCATTGCGAATCAGGGCGTTGGTGAAACTGCCGGGGATGTCCATGTGCGTGACGGAGTCGCCGAACTCATATTCCTTGGTCCGTGGCGATTCGGTGGCACCTTCGCCGATGACCGCTTCTGGATGACGCCCCGTGCGCGACGCCTGCAACTGTGCAAAAATCTGCGTCAGCACCTTGCTCTGGAATAACCGATACGCCTTCGGCGTCATTTGAAACTGATTCTTCGCATTCGTCTCGAGCCCCTGCTCGCGGGCCTGCTCCTTGAGATATTCCTCGATCTGCTGCTGCAACTGTTGTAGTCGCTCGATGCCGGCCTCGTCGAGATACTCCTGGAGTTCTTCGAGATCGATGTAACCCATCTGTGCGGTTCTCTCCGCGTCCTTCAATTGATCGAGTAACTTATCGAGTGCTTCCAGTTCTTCCTTGATCTCCAGTGCTTCCGGCACTGTGAGCCTGGTGCGGCCGGTGAATTCCCACTTCGCGGCAAGCTCATCGACCTGATACTTTTCACCGAGCCGTTCAATGAGTTGCACGAGTCCGCGGGCAAACGCACCACGATCATCGCCGGCACGATAATACAGAGTCTCCATGTCATGGAGTTGCTCTTCGCGCACTGCTTCGCTGAAATCCTGCTTCAAGTGCTTCGGTGGCTCCACTTTCGCCGCCTGTTCCTGATAGTGCGACTTGGCGATTTTCTCGACGTGCTGCGTCTCATACGTTGCGAGGATCTTCCGCTTGCGGTCTTCGAGTTTCTGCCGCAGAAAATCGATGCCCGGCATCAACCCGGCGATCTGGCTGGCGTCGATCTTGACCATCCTGGCGAGTTCTTCGGGCGTAAACTCGCGCATGGAGCCGTAGTGCAGCATGTGCTCAAATCCCGGCGACACCAAATCCGGCGGCGGCTGCGACGGGCTCGGGAAACGCAACGGGTCGTACTTCTGATAAGTGTGAATCACACCGCCGCTTTGTGTATTTCTACTCGCGTTCACTAGCCCTGTCCATTTCTGCGTAGGACCATAATTGCTCGTACTTTTCTCGATGCCCAGGAGATAACATGTTCGAGTAATCGCGGGGCAAATGCAAGTGTTTGATTGCATCTTGAACATCGGCATATTGCCTCTGCAATTTGCAGACGCGACCTTCTCGTAACAGGAATTCGAATAGTGCGGGTAATGTCAGAACCGAATGTTCACCAATCAGTGCAGTCGGTCCCGCCCAGTCCAAACTTCGGTAGATCGTGCATTTCACGCCAGTTACAACGTCTCTTACGCCAGTCTGCAAGATCACAGATTCCTGCACGAACCCGTTCTCGGTGAGTTGCGTGTATATATTCTGTGTTCGTGTATCACGTATTGTGATATCGATCTCAGTCGTCAGGCGACGGAATCCATGGAGGAACAGACCGACAACTCCCATGATCGCGTACTGTTCATCATGCGATGACAGCAGTCTTGTGATTTTGCGAAGTGTATGAAATAGCGAGTTGTCTTGATCAAAATACGCACCTGCCTCCTGCCGATTCCACAATGGATCCGCTTTTAATCGCAATTCGTAAGGAACAAGTTCAGCAATCATCATGTCTCGTAAATAATTCTACCATGTTTCGTTGCACGGCTGATCTGATCGCCACTATACAAGCCTGCAAGCACAAACTCGACGCACGACGCACGCATCGCTTCGCTCTCGCCGGCGTTCACTTCAAAGGCTTTCTCCCACGCTTGGGGCACGCGTTTCAACCGCTCGGCATATTTGGCGCTCGGCAGCAGATCGCCGACTTCGATCTTGACACCTTTGCCAAACACTTCGGAAATCTCCGCCAGGCCGTGCTCATCGACATACTCGCCGAACACGGTATTGATGGCGTCGGCAATGATGGCTTCGAGCACCTGCTTCTCGCCCATCTGGTGGGAGCCCATCAGATCGAGTTCGAGCTTGCCGAGTGAGCTTGCTGGCAGGTGGCCGAGATCGCTGATCCGCGGCACGGCGGGGCTCTCGCCGAGCTTGATGCCGCGGCGGCGGGCACTCGACACCATCGTGCGGTAGTTGGCCAAGCTGAAGCGGGCACTCACGCCGCTGGCCTGATCCACATACTTGCTCTTCCGGGCGGAGATGGTGATCTGCTCGATGACTTCCTTCATGAAATACGGCACGATCACAGGAAACTCACCGCCGAGGTCGAGGCCCGTTTCCTGTTCGGTGATCTCAATGCCGAGGCTCCGCTCGCGGGGATAGTGAGTCTGAATCAGCGAGCCGATGCGGTCCTTGAGTTGTGGAATGACCTTGCCGCTGCGGTTGTAGGTCGTGGGGTTGGCACTGAAGAGCACGAGCACATCGAGATCGAATTGAATCGGATATCCGCGGATCTGCACGTCGCGTTCTTCGAGGATATTGAAGAGCCCGACCTGAATGAGTTCGTCGAGCTCGGGGACTTCGTTCATGGCGAACAGGCCGCGGTGCATGCGGGGGATCAGGCCGAAGTGCAGGGCGTCCTCAGCGCTCATGCTGGCCCCGATCGCGAGCTTGGCGGGGTCGATCTCGCCGATGATGTCGGCGAACTTCGTACCGGGAGCGAGTCGCTCGGCGTAGCGATCCTTGCGATCCCACCACACGATCGGAGCCGCGTCGCCCAGCTTGGCGAGCAGGTCCCGCCCGGCTTTCGTGATCGGCTGGTAGGGATCCTCATGCACCGGTGAATTGGGTATGTCGAGATACGGAATGGCTTCGTCGAGGAATCGCACCAGACTGCGCATCAGGCGGCTCTTGGCCTGACCTTTCTCGCCCAGAAACAGCAGATCGTGCCCGGCCAGGATGGCGATGGTGAGTTCGGGGATCACGGTATCGTCGTAGCCGACGATGCCGGGGAAGAGTTCCTCGCCGGTCTTGAGTGCGGCGATGAAGTTGTCGCGGAGTTCGTCCTTGACGGATTTCGTCTGCCAGTCGGCTGCTCGGAGTTCTGCCAGTGTCTGCGCACGCTGTGTCACTGCTTCGCCTCGTCGGTGTGAACCCCATTCTAGCGCGGCGAGTCAATGGCGAGCCAGACAAAAGCCCACCTGTCGCTACGGGTGGGCTTTGATTGTAGATTTCTGTTTTTGATTGCTCAGATTGACAGCACGCCGGTGCTGTCGCCGAAGCGGGCGATGGGGGCGCCGAGACGCTCGAACATCGCGAGATACAGATTCATCAGCGGCGTTTCTTTGGGGAACTTCATGTGACGGCCAGTCTGGATCGTGCCTCCGCCCTTGCCGACGAGCAGGATCGGCAGGTCGTCGTGGTTGTGGCGGTTGCCGTCGCCGATGCCGCTGCCGTAGACAATCATCGTGTTGTCGAGCAGATTCTTGCCGTTGCCTTCCTTCACGTTGCGCAGCTTGGCGATCATGTAGGCAAACTGCTCCATGTGATGCTGGTTGATCTTCTTGATCTTCTCGAGCTTGGCTGAGTTCCCGCCGTGGTGGCTGAGTTCGTGGTGGCCTTCGCGCACTCCGATGGATTTGTAGCTGCGGTTGCTGCCGTCGTTGGCGAATGGGAACGTCACAATGCGGGTGAGATCGGTCTGGAACGCGAGCACCATGAGATCGGTCATGATCCGCACGTGATCGGAGAATTCTTTCGGTGCCCCGGTCGGTGCGGGCATATCGGGCTTCGCAACGGGCTTCTGATCCCGGAGTTCCTGCTGCATTTTTGCGATGCGGTTTTCCACATCCTGAACGGCAGTGAGGTACTCGTCGAGCTTGTGTTTGTCCCCCTGTCCGAGGGTCGTGTTGAGTTTTTTCGCGTCATCGAGGACGTAGTCGAGAATGCTCTTGTTGTAGGCGTCGCGTTTGGCGCGGGCTTCGGCGCGTTCGCCGGGTTTACCGTTGCCGAAGAGCCGCTCGAAGACCTGTTTCGGGTCGGTTTCCTTGGCGTTGGGTGTGCTGGGTCCGCGCCAGGAGAGGTTGGAGGAATAGGCACAACTGTAGCCGGAGTCGCAGTTCCCGGCTTGCTGGCCGCGCTCGATGCCAAGCTCCAGGCTCTCGAAGCGTGAGCTTTGCCCAACGGTGTTGGCCAGATGCTGATCGGCGCTCATGCCCACGAAAATGTCCGCCCCATGGGTCTTGCGGGCCTGGCAGCCGGTGAGGAATGAGGACATGCTTCGGGCATGGTCGCCTGCTCCATCGCCATTGTTACGGGCTTTGTCCAGCGTGAGGCCGCTCAGGACGTTCAGATATTCTTTGTGCGGTTCGAGCACTTTGAGAATGTCGGGGAGGCTGCCGAGGTTTCCAGTGGCGGAAGGCGTCCAGTCGGGCACGACCACGCCGTTGGGCACGTAGATGAATGCAGCACGCTTGGGTGCGGCAGCGACCGCGGGTGCGGCACTGGCCACCGATTCCAGCCACGGCAACGCGATCGCCGTGCCCAGACCCTTCAGCATTGTCCGTCGGTCCAACATGCTATTCACTCCGTTTACCGCGACGTTTCTGGAACGGGTCGCTCTCGACAATCCCGAGGACGAGAGCGGATAACTTATCGCCACCACTTTTCATTTTAAGCTGCAAATCGTCGAGCACGCATTTATCGTAGTATTCCAAACCCCGACCGAGTGCGTAGGTGGTGAGCTTCTCGGCGAGGCAGTGGCGGAACAGGTCGGCTTTGGCCAGCAGCGTCTTTCGCAATTCTTCCGGCCCGTCGAACTTGGAGCCGTCCGGCAGCACGCCCGAGGCGTCGATTTTCTGCTTGTTATCGGTGCTGCGCCAGCGGCCGATCGCATCAAAATTCTCCAAACCGAAGCCCAGTGGATCGAGTTTGGCATGGCAACTGGCACAAATCGCATTGGCACGGTGCTGGTCCATCTGCTGCCGCACCGTCCCCTTGAGCTCGGGCGTCGGCGGCAGCTCCGGCACGTCCGGCGGCGGCGGCGGAGCACTCAGACCGAGAATGTTTTCATACACCCACTTGCCCCGCTTCACCGGTGAAGTCCGCGTGGGGTTCGAGGTTACCAGGAGCATGCTCGTCTGCGTCACAATCCCGCCGCGACGACGATCCGGGAGTTTCACCTTGCGAAAGTGATTGCCGCTGATGTTTGGGATGTCGTAGTGCCAGGAGAGTCGGTCGTTGACAAAGCTGTAGTCGGCGTCGAGGAACTCAAGCACGCTGCGGTCCTCCCGCACGATGTGTTCGAAGAACAGTTCGGTCTCGCGCACGGCGGCGTCGCGGAGCTTTTCATCCCACTTGGGGAAGCTGGCTTTGTCGGGCGTGAGTCGTTCGATGTTGCGGAGCATCAGCCACTGCCCGGCGAAGTTTTCGGTGAGGGCGACGGCTTTGGGATCTTTGAGCATCCGCTGGACTTGGGCCTGGAGCACGCCGGGCTTGCGGAGTTCGTTCTTCGCCGCGAGCCGCGTGAGTTCGGCGTCGGGCATCGTGCTCCAGAGGAAATACGAGAGCCGCGTGGCGAGCTCGTACTCGCTGATCAGTTTTTCGCCGTCAGCAGTTTTGGGATCTTCTTCGATGCGGAAGAGGAAGTGCGGCGACACCAGGATCGCCTTGAGTGGCAGCTTGATAGCGGCCTCGAAGCGATCGCCCTTGCTGTCAGCCAGCTCGAAGAGCTTGACCAGGCGAGCAAGTTCCTCGGGCTTCACCGGTCGACGAAACGCCCGCATGGCGAAGTCGCTGAGCACAGTGCGGGCGGCACTGAGCTTGTCGCTGTCGGTCTTCGGTTTGGCGGTGAGAATGAGCTTCGCGGAGGCGGGCGGTTCGCTGGTGCCACCGCCGATCGGGCCTTCGACTTCGATAGAGTCAAGGCCGAGGATGCGGGATTTGCTGTCCGCGGCGGGGTTGTCAAACGCGGCTTCGATCCGCCGCTCGCCCGGCCCGATCCTGATCTTCCCCTCATAGACTTTGCTCTTGCCACGAACGGCGTCGACCGAGGTGCGGAGCACTTCCTGATCGCCGAATTTCAGCACGAGCACGGGGCTCTTGCCCTCGTGCGGAACACCCCAGGCCTTGGCCCGGAAGTAGTATTCACCCGTCGCGGGGAAGTTGTACTTTTCGAGGCGGGCACGGCCCTCCGTCTTGAACTCGATGCGGTCGACATCTTTGCCGTTGATCTTCTCGCGAGTCTTCGCCGACTTTGGCGACACAGGTAGCTGCTGCGGGCGGAAGGTCTGCTTGTGCGAAGTGAAAGTCCGGACGGGTGGCAACGCCGCAGCGAGGACCTTGTCAGCGGCAGCCATGTACTTCTCAATCATCAGCGGCTGCATTGAGAGCACATCGCCGATGTTGTCGAAGCCGTAGCCCACGTCGTCGGAGGGGAAATCGTCGGCAGGCGTCAGGTTCACACCGGCGAGATCGCGGATGGTGTTGTTGTACTCCGCGCGGTTGAGCCGCCGCATGGTGACGCGGCCCGGATCTTTCGGTGCCGTGCAGTCGACTTTGTTGAGCGTATTCTCAATCCAATCGATGAAGGCTTTCTTCTCATCCGGCTTGGGGACTGCCTTCGCCCGCTTGGGCGGCATCGCCCCGGAGGCAACCAACTGCCGCATCTGCTCCCATGTCTTGCGATCCTTGCGGGCGTGCGCTTCGCTGATGTACACATCCAGCACCATGCCACCCGCGGCCTTGTCGCTGTTGTGGCAGCTATTGCAATAAGTATTCAGAAACGGCTGAATCTTGTCTTTGAATGTGCTGTCTGCGGCAGCGGGCGTTTTGGCGACCTGCGGATCGGCGGCAATCGGCGACGTCGCAGCGGTAGTGCGCGTCAGCCAGCCCGTGGCAAACCCCGTGCTGAGGCCCACTGCAACGGCAGCAACGCTGAGAAATCGCAAGGTCATGAACGCTCCGACGATACCCCGGCTGCGGAGGGAGTAATGACCGCCTGTCAGCGGCGCAGCCCGGGAGTCCTGATCACTTAGATTAGCCTAGCGGTGACTCGGTTTCATCGCAAGTCGAAAATCACGCAAGTGCGGGAGTATGTGGCGGCAGTTCGAGGCCACCGTGCCTCATCATGCTCCTTGAAACAGTTCCGATCGCGGGAGAGACTCGATAAACGCCGTGAAGCTGTTTGCAAGCAGTCGAACCTCCGGCGGCGACGCCTCATGTGCATAGTAGAAGACCGGTGGATCTTCGCCGGGGTGAGTCATCAGATCGAAGAGCACCTGATCGCCATCAGCTTCGAGCCAGTAATCTGCGATGCAAAGCATGCCTTCACTCGGCAGGCGTACTTCGCTGGAACTGTGTACGAAGGGATGTTCGAGGCCGAAGGCCAAGTCTTCCATACGCAATTCCTGAATGCAGGATATGAATGCGACATACGCCTCCGGGAGCTTTGTTTTGAGCCCAGCTTCCAGCTTTGAGGCGCGTTCAGGACCATCGGCGGCTGTGATTGCGTCAATGTCATTCGATCGTTTTTTGAGGAAAGCAGAAAACTTTGGGAAGCGGGCTTTCAAAGCTAGCCCGTATTTCTCACTGAGTTGAAGGCTCGGCGGCTTTGCGGTGGTAGAAGTGTTGATTCACCAGCACGTTCGCCACACGACAGGAGTCGCCGGGCCATGACAGAGTGTTCGCGGAACATCATCGAATTCCTGGACC
>JBGSSZ010000130.1:0-13193 GCA_041736785.1 Limnoglobus sp. | reverse complement strand
AGCGGAGCCGCGAAGAGGAACCCGCGGGCCTCCGCCGCGGCGATCGCATCCACGGATTTGCCCGCATACTGGATCGACATCAGATCGATGGCATGCTGAAACGCCGTCGCGTTCGCCAGCAATGGCATGATGTCCTTGAAGAGGATGCCCGGTTTCGGAAAATCGGGAATGTCGCGGATGAACTGACGCAAGTCCATGGCGTATCTCGGAAGCGGTGCCGTGGGCAGTTTATCGCGAATTGGGAGCGAGACAACGAAATGCAGTCGATCATCCGCCGCGG
The DNA here is from genome assembly GCA_041736785.1 of Limnoglobus sp. Lineage (GTDB taxonomy): Bacteria > Planctomycetota > Planctomycetia > Gemmatales > Gemmataceae > JBGSSZ01. Next base: position 12,913 of record JBGSSZ010000130.1, on the reverse strand, counting down.
CACACTCGATGATGCCGCCGCGATCGTGGAGTTCAACCGCGGCCTCGCCTGGGAGACGGAGCAGAAAACTCTCGATCTCACCCTGCTCCGCCGCGGTGTGACTGCACTGCTCGACGATCCCGCCAAGGGCTTCTACACCGTCGCGGAATCGAACGGCGAACTCGTCGGGCAGACTCTGATCACCATGGAGTGGAGCGACTGGCGCAACGGATGGTTCTGGTGGATTCAGAGCGTCTACGTGAAAGCCGAAGCCCGCAGCAGCGGCGTGTTCAATCAGATCTACCAGCACCTGCTGCGGGAAGCACAGAGCAGCGAGGATGTGATCGGACTGCGGCTCTACGTCGAGCGCGACAACGAACGCGCAAAGGCGGTCTACCGCAAGCTCGGCATGACCGACACGCCCTACGACATGCTGGAAGTGTACCCGCTCACAGCTTCGCAATGATCGCGTTGGTGAAGTCGTCCGTGGAGGCGGTGCCGCCCAGATCGGCGGGCTTCACCTGCCCTTCGGTCAGCACGCGCTCGATCGCGGAGACGACCCGTGTCGCGGAGTCGGTCTCGCCGATGCCCTTGAGCATTTCGATGGCGGGCATGAGCAGCGGCAACGGGTTCGCAGTGCCGCGTTTGACGGTGTCGGAGGTCGCCCCGTAGACAGCGTTGTAGACGGTGACGCCCTCGCCGGAATCAATCGATGCCGTGGCACTGATGCCGCCAACGATGCCGGCTCCGAGGTCGCTGAGCAAGTCGCCGTACATGTTCCCGGCAGCGAGGACCTCGAACTGATGAGGCTTGCTGACCATCTGCATGCAGGCGTTGTCGATGATCAGCTCTTTGGCGGCGATGTCCGGGAACTCCGTGGCCACGCGCTTGAAGCAATCGAGATAGAGGCCGTCGGACATTTTCAGAATGTTGGCTTTGTGAATGCAGTGGACGCTCTTCCGCTTCTCGCGAGTGGCGAGTTGGAAGGCGAATCGGAAAAAGCGGACCGCGGCGAGCGCGGTGGCCACTTTGAAGCTCTGGACCACGCCGGGAACGACTTCATACTCGCCGGTGTTGTAAAGATCTTCGGTGATCTCGCGGCAGAGCAGAAAATTCACGCCCGAGAATCGTGCCGGTAATCCACCCAGATTGTGCACGGGCCGCACCGATGCGTAGAGCCCGAGAGCCCGTCGGAACGCCACGTTGAGGTTGGTCTGGATTTTGGCGTCAGGTGCGGTGAGGAGCTTGGTTTTGAGGGCAATGCCGTGAGTTTTGACGGCTTGGAGCACATCGCCGGAGAGCGCGATATTGCTGCCCTGCTCGGCCGCGGCTACGCCGGCGTGATGGACCTCAAATTGCACGGGAGCCCTCACAGCAGCGAGCACCGCCCGCACGCTGGCCTCCTGATCGTAACCCACGCCGCCGCCCTGAATGAACGCCACTGTCCGCATGTGTCAGCCCCACTGGATCGGGTAAAATCTATGGGATTTTTCCGATGGTGTTGACATTAACGACTTTCACAGTCACTCTTATCATTGGCGAACCCTTTCCGGGGGGTCGTCCTTATCATCCGCCGCGGCTCGACAATCGTCGTAATCGTGGCGGCTTCATTTCCATCATGCCCGGTTCGGAGTGCGTCACGTGCGAAAATTCTTCTTCCCTCCCGCGCCGCGTCGTGCGGCACGCCGCAAGCCCTTCGCGGGCCTCGAGCAGCTCGAAGACCGCTCAACCCCGGCGATCTTCACCGGCGTCACCGGCCTGCTGGGTAACGCCGCCAACAACGGCAGCATCGCGGCCGGCGATCTCGACAACGACGGCTACACCGACTTCGTCGTCAGCAACTACGGCAACTCCAAAGCCGTCAGCGGCAGCGGCACCGATGCCCCGGGCAACACCATCGGCGTCGTCTTCGGCACCGGCAGCGGCGTCAGCACCACCGCCGTGCTCTACCCCACCGGTCACAGTGATGACTTCGTCAGCTTTGTCGCCATTGCCGATCTTAATGGCGACGGCTTTCGTGACATCGTCAGCGTCGAAAGCCAGTCCGAAGTCGCCGGCTCCAGCGGATTCGTCACGGTCTTTCTGAACTCCGGCATCGGGACCTTCCCCGCAGCAAAGACCACACAGTTCTTCAGCAACGGTCAGAACGCCAGCTGGGTCGGCGTCGCCGACTTCACCGGCGATGGTGTCCCCGACCTCGCCGTCACCAATCTCGGCGTCGGTACCAGCGGCGGCAACATGAGCGTCTACCAGCAGAACAACGTCGGCGGCAAAGGTGACGGCAGCTTCTTCCTCCTGAACCAAAACGCACTCACCAACACCGAAAACGGCCCGCTCGAATACCTCCCCACCGCGGGGACCATCGCTGACTTCAACGGCGACGGCAAGCTCGACATCGCCACGACCGTTGTCAGCGCGGACCTCAACAGCACCGTATCGCAAACCACCGGCAAGGTCGCCATTTTCCTGAACGACGGCCCCGGCAGCTTCACGGCCAACACCGCCGCACCCCTCAGCGGCGGCATCGCGCCGGTCTCTGTGGTCAGTGGCGACATGAACGGCGATGGCAAAGCCGATCTGGTGATCGCCAACGCCGGTGACCCCGACAACGCAAACGGCTATCTGAACTTTGGTCAGGGAACCAACGTCAGTGTCCTCCTCGGCGACGGCAGCGGCGGCTTCGGCAACGCTAAAGTCACCACAACCAGCCTCAACTCCGCTTTCGCCGTCGCACTGTCCGATCTCGATCTCGACGGCGACCTCGACATCGGCGTCGCCGATCTCGGCAAACCCGGATTCCTCGGCGTCTTCAATCCCCAACCGGGCGCATTGGTCGTCTACCGCAACGCCGGCAACGCCAGCTTCGCACTCGATAAAGCCTACACCGACACCGATGCAGGCAATCAGTACCTCGCCATCGCCGACATCGACGGCAACAGCACGCCTGACGTTGTCGTCGTCGGCCTGCACAACCGCATCGCACGCTACACCAACTCCACCCGCACCAGCGTGACCGTGCTCGACAGCAGCACGACCAACGCCACGGCGGGCACGAACATCACCTTCACTGCGACCACCAGCCTCGGTGCCGGTTTCACCGGCCAGCCCGACGGGAACGTCGATTTCTACGACGGCACCGCCAAGATCGGCAGTGGCACGCTCACGCTCGATACCGGTGCGATGAAGGCCACCTTCAGCACGACCTCACTCGCCGCGGGCGTCCACAATATCACCGCCAAGTACACAGGCAGCTATGCATCCTCACCCTTCGCCGGCGTGAGCAGTTCAACCGCCACTATGGTCACCATCACGGGAACCACCAACACGCCTCCGACGATCAGCGACATCACCGACAAGAGCGTGGCCGCGGGGCAGATCTCCGGGCCGCATTCCTTCACCATCGGCGACGCCGAGACGCCCGCCGGTTCGCTGACCGTCAGCGCCAAGAGCAGCAACACGGGACTCATCCCCGTCAGCGCCATCACCTTCAGCGGCAGCGGAGCCAGCCGCACGGTGTCGATCCAATCCACCGCGGCGACCAGCGGCACCAGTACGATCACCGTTACCGTCACCGATGGCGGCGGCCTCACTGCCAGCGATACCTTCGTGCTGACCGTGACCTCGGGCAACACAGCGCCGACGATCAGCGACATCGCCGATCAATCCACTACGACCGGGACGCTCGCGGGGCCCATCAATTTCACCGTCGGCGACGCGGAGACCGCTCCGGGCTCGCTGCTGGTGAGTGCCACCTCCAGCAACACGACGCTGGTGCCGAACGGCAACATCTTCTTCGGTGGCTCGGGTGCGAACCGCACTCTGCTGATCTCCCCGGCCGCGGGCCAGAACGGAACCACGACGATCACCGTGACCGTCAGCGATGGCACGCTCACCGCGATGGACACGTTTGTGCTCACCGTCTCCCCGCCGAACACCCCGCCGACCATCAGCGACATCGGCGACCAGTCGACAACGCCCGGCACACTGGTCGGCCCGCTCAGCTTCACGATCGGCGACGGCGAAACCGCACCGGGCTTGCTTCAGGTCAGCGCAACCTCCAGCAACACGACGCTGGTGCCGAACGGCAACATCTTCTTCGGCGGCTCCGGGGCGAATCGCAGCGTGATTCTCAGCCCCGCCGCGGGGCAGAGCGGGACCACCACCATCACGATCACAGTCAGCGATGGCTCGCTCACCGCGATGGACACCTTCGTGCTCACGGTGGCCGCACCGGCTGTCAGTGCGATCACCAGCACTTCGTCCAATGGCACCTACAGCACCGGCCAGAGTATCAACGTCACGCTCAATTTCACCGAGCCGCTCACGCTCACCGGTGGCAATCTGCTCGTGACGCTCGACACGGGTGCAACTGTGAGCATCGCGCCGTTCAGCGGCACGAGCGCCAGCGGCACATATGTTGTCGCCGCCGGGCAGACCAGCCCCGACCTCAACGCGACGAACCTCGCACTCTCCGGCGGTGCGACACTCAAGAATGGCGGTGGAGTCGACGCCAGCCTCATGCTGCCGTCCAGCAATCTGGCCGTCAACAAAGATATCCTCGTGAACCCCGCGGCACCCAACACTGTCAGTTTCATCACGATCAACCAGGGTGCCGCCCAGCGGTCGCGGCTGACCACGATCGATGTGACTTTCCAGAATCCAGTCGACGCTGCCAGCTTCCAGAGCCTCGGCGCGATCACACTCACCCGCACGCAGGGCGGCCCGGCAGTCGTGGTGCAAACAGGTGTCGCCCCCGGCTCGCAGGTCGGCCGCATCAATGTCTCACCTGCCAGCGGCATGGTCAGCGTGCTCACGCTGACCTTTGACACCAACGGCTTCGCGAGTGCGCCAGGTGTCGAGTTCGGCTCGCTCGCCGACGGACGCTGGCAGCTTGCGATCCCGTCCGCGGGGTACACCAGTGCACTCAATGATGCCAATCTCCGCCGACTCTTCGGCGATGTGAACGGCGACGGCACGGTCGACGGGCCCAACGACTTCGCCGCGTTCGGCACGGTCTTCGGCACCACGGCCTTCGGAAGTCCGTTCGACTTCAACAACGACGGCACCATCGACGGCAGCAATGACTTCGCCCAGTTCGGAGCCCGCTTCGGACAGACCAACTGAGTACAAACACTGGTAGCCGCAGGCTTCAGCCTGTGGGGTTGTGGCAGGCATCCACACCGCTGACGCTGGTAGCCTCAGGCTGCAGCCTGCGGAGTGGGTGCCTCTCTCCATTCCGCAGGCTGAAGCCTGCGGCTGCCAGAACGTCGTCCAAAGCGACTGCAAGAAACTGGCACTGAAACCTTCTTGACATCGCCCCCGTCGAATCTGGTATGCTGCCGAATCGCCCAGCATTTTTTGAATCGTCCGCGGTTCGCTTGTTTGTCGCCTTCGTGTCGACGTAGAATGCAGTAGTTTCACCGACCTCTCGTTTCTCTGGCACGTAGGACACACCACGGCCGCTCACGGGCCGAACCAGGAGAAGACCATGCCCGCCGCCAACGCCATCCTCGACAAGCTTCGCAGCCAGATCGACACCACGGACTACAAGAAGCTGCACTGGGAAGGCACGTTTCAGGAATATCTCGACCTCGTGATGGCGACGCCCGGCGTCACCCGCACCGCGTTCCAGCGACTGTACGACATGATCGTCGGTTACGGCACCGAAGACATCTACGAAAACAAGGACAAGCTCACGCGATTCAAGTTCTTCACCGAGTTCGCCAGCAAGCACGGCGACGGGATCTACGGGCTCGACCGGCCGCTGATGACGCTCGTGAACACCTTCAAAAGTGCCGCCCTCGGCTACGGCACCGAACGTCGCGTCATCCTCCTGCACGGTCCCGTCGGCAGTGCCAAGAGCACCATCGCTCGCCTCTTGAAGCGCGGCCTGGAAGAGTACAGCCGCACTGACGCGGGAATGCTCTTCAGCTTCGCATGGAAGAACGCCGACGGCACCTGGGTGAAAGACCCGATGCACGGCGAACCGCTGCAACTCATCCCCGAAGAGCATCGTGCGGCCGTGCTGGCGGCACTCAACGAAGGTGCCACCAAACCGCACAGCTACGAAATCTACATCAAGGGCGACATGAGCCCGTACAGCCGCTACGAGTACAAGACTCGCCTGCAGAAGTACGACGGCGACTGGACCAAAATGCTCGCCGAGGAGGTGAAGATCTACCGCCTCGTGCTCAGCGAAAAGGACCGCATCGGCATCGGCACCTTCCAGCCCAAGGACGAAAAGAACCAGGACAGCACCGAGCTCACCGGCGACATCAACTACCGCAAAATCGCCGAGTACGGCAGCGACAGCGACCCGCGCGCGTTCAACTTCGACGGCGAACTCAACATCGCCAACCGCGGCATTGTCGAGTTCATCGAAGTGCTCAAGCTCGATGTCGCGTTCCTCTACGACTTGCTCGGTGCCTCGCAGGAGCACAAGATCAAGCCGAAGAAGTTTGCCCAGACCGACATCGACGAGGTGATCCTCGGCCACACCAATGAGCCCGAGTATCGGCGGCTGCAGAACAATGAATTCATGGAAGCGCTCCGCGACCGCACGGTGAAGATCGACATTCCTTACGTCACGCGACTGAAAGACGAAGTGCGGATCTACGAGAAGGATTTCAACGTCGAGAAGGTGCGGGGCAAGCACATCGCGCCGCACACGGTCGAAGTCGCTGCGATGTGGGCGGTACTCACGCGGCTCAACCCGCCCAAGCACGCGAGCCTCAGCCTCATGCAAAAGCTCAAACTCTACAACGGCAAAACGATGCCCGGCTTCACGGAAGACAACGTGATCGAGCTCAAGCGGGACGCCGTGAATGAGGGCATGACTGGCATCAGTCCGCGCTACATCCAGGACAAAATCTCGAACGCGCTCGTGGCCCACCCGGATGAGGACAACATCAATCCGTTCATGGTGATGCACGAGCTTGAGACCGGCCTGCGCCATCACTCGCTGATCAAAGACGACGAGCAGTACCGCTTCTACAAGGAACTGCTGGTGAACGTCCGCGAGGAGTACGAGGACCTGGTGAAGAACGAAGTGCAACGCGCGATCGCCGCCGACGAGGAGGCCCTGACGCGGCTCTGCGGCAACTACATCGACAACGTGAAGGCCTACACGCAACGCGAGAAGGTCCGCAACCGCTACACCGGCAACTACGAAGAACCCGACGAACGGCTGATGCGCAGCGTCGAGGAGAAGATCGACATCCCCGAGGGCCGCAAGGATGACTTCCGCCGCGAGATCATGAACTACATCGGGGCTCTCGCCATCGACGGCAAGAAGTTCGACTATCGTACCAACGAGCGGCTGCAGAAAGCCCTTGAATTGAAGCTCTTCGAGGACCAGAAGGACTCGATCAAGCTGAGCAGCCTGGTGAGCAACGTGGTTGACAAAGCGACTCAGGAGAAAATCGACGTGGTGAAGAGTCGCCTGATCCGCAACTACGGCTATAACGAAAGCAGTGCGACGGACGTGCTGAACTTCGTCGCGTCGATCTTTGCACGGGGACAAACTAAGAAGTAAACTCGCCGGTGTCTGGAAAGGGTGGGGGCCTGACCGACTTGAAGGTGTGAACTTGGTCAGGGCGGAAGCAGCAGCCATAAGCGCTGGAGGGTGCGGCTCAGGGCACCCCCACTCTCTCCCGACCCCGGCGACTCTCAAGCCCACGCGAAGCTTCGCGTGGGCTTTTTTCATCTCGATCAGACACGCCACGATCGTGTAAGATTCCCATATCACCGAGGGTGTTCGCCCGTGGGACAGAAGATCGACCAGGACCTGCAACGCTTCCGCAAGATCGTTCGCGGCAAGGTGAAATCGAATCTTGCGAAGTACATCGGCAAGGGAGAAATGATCGGCAAGAAAGGGAACGACCTCGTGTCAATCCCGATGCCGCAGATCAACCTGCCACAGTTCCGCTACGGGCAGAAGAACTCGGGCGGCGTCGGCGTCGGCGAGGGCGATCCCGGCGATCCGCTCACCGCACCCAGCGAAGACGGCGAACCCCAGGCTGGCGATCAGCCCGGCGGGCACATCCTCGAAGTCGACATCACCATGGAGGAACTCGCTGAGATTCTCGGTGAGGAACTCGCCTTGCCCCGCATCGAACCCCGCGGTCAGAAGAACATCGTCACTGAGAAAGACAAATACTCCAGCATCCGCAACGTCGGCCCCGAAAGCCTCAGGCATTTCAAGCGCACCTACAAGCGGGCTCTGAAGCGTGAGATCTCCGCGGGCACGTACAACCCGCGCGATCCGCGGATCATCCCCGTCCGCGAGGACAAGCAGTATCGAAGTTGGAAGACGACACAGAAGCCCGACGCTGTGGCGTGCATCATCTACATGATGGACGTGAGCGGCAGCATGACGGACGAACAGAAAGAGATTGTCCGCATTGAAGCGTTCTGGATCGATACCTGGATCAAGCGGCACTATAAGGGTGTGGAGTGCGTCTATATCATCCACGACGCCGCGGCAAAGGAAGTGGATGAGCACACCTTCTATCACACCCGCGAGAGCGGCGGCACCAAGATCAGCGCCGCATACGATTTGGCCAACAAGATAATTACGGCCCGCTATCCGCCGAGCGAGTGGAATGTCTACGCCTTCCACTTCAGCGATGGCGACAACTGGGGGGATGACAATTCCAAGTGTCTGACGCTGCTGAGTGAGGAGATGCTGCCGAAGCTGAATCTTTTCGGCTACGGTCAGGTGGAAAGCCCCTACGGCAGCGGTGAGTTCTACGAGCACGTGAGCGAGTTGCTCGACGAGCACGAGAATGTCGTCGCGACGAAGATCCCGGACCGCGATTCGATCCTGGAGAGTATTAAAGAGTTCTTGAGCACAGGGCGGTAAATAGTATAGAGGAGGCGGTGAGATTTGGGGCATTTGTCGTCACAATTATTAAGGTTGCGGCATGCCTGATTGTCACACTGAGCGGATTTAGGACATAACCATGACATTCACGAACTTCTACGACACCAAGCTCCCGCCGAACCTTCGCGTGCTCAAAGACGAGATCGAAGGCTACGCTCGTGGTTATGGACTCGATTTCTTCGAGACGATCTTCGAAGTCGTCGATGCCGATGACTTGAACGAAATCGCGGCCTATGGCGGGTTTCCGACGCGCTACCCGCACTGGTCCTTTGGGATGCAGTATCAGGAATTGAAAAAGGGCTATGAATACGGACTGAGCAAGATCTACGAAATGGTGATCAACAACGATCCCTGCTATGCGTATCTCATGCGCTGCAATCACACCGTCGATCAGAAACTCGTCATGGCTCACGTCTACGGCCACTGCGATTTCTTCAAGAATAACGCCTATTTCAGCCATACGACCCGCAAGATGATGGACGAGATTGCCAACCACGGCAATCGCATTCGCCGCTATGTGGAGCGGTTCGGTGAGGAGGAAGTGGAATCGTTCCTCGACCGCTGCCAGTCGATCGACGATCTCATTGATATTCACAGTGTCGCGATCAAACGCCGCGACGATGCTGTCAAGTTTGAGATCAAGCCCGCCATCGACGAGGATGTGGCCGTCGAAAAGCCGATGACCTTCAAAGCCAAAGATTATCTGGCGGACTTTATCAATCCCCGGCACGAGGAAACAGACGAGGAACGCCGACAGTTGCAGGAAAAGGCGAATACGGTCAGCTTTCCGGATCACCCGGAGAAGGATGTGCTGCTCTTTCTCATCGAGCACGCACCACTGAAAAACTGGCAACGCGATATTCTCAGCATCATCCGAGATGAAGCCTACTATTTTTACCCGCAGGCACAGACCAAAATCATGAACGAAGGCTGGGCCAGCTACTGGCATAGCACCATGATGACGCAAAAGGTTTTGCAGCCCTCGGAAATGATCGACTATGCGGATCACCACAGCGGCACGATGGCCACCAGCGGCGGGCGGCTCAATCCATACAAGCTCGGAATCGAACTGCTGCGCGACGTCGAACGGCGCTGGAACATGGGACAGTTCGGTCGCGAATGGGAAACCTGCGATGATCTCGAGCAGAAGCGGAACTGGGACACGCAGGCCGGGCTCGGCCGCGAGAAGATCTTCGAGGTCCGTCGCGTTCACAACGACATCACCTTCATCGATACGTTTCTCACGCCCGAGTTCTGCCGCGAGTACAAGCTCTTCAGCTTCAATTATCAGGAGCCGACGGCGAATTACGTAATTGAGAGCCGCGAGTTCGACCAGGTGAAGCAGCGGCTGCTCTACAGTCTCACGAACTTCGGTAAGCCGTGGATCTTCGTTGTCAATGGCAACCACCGCAACCGGGGCGAGTTGCTGTTGAAGCATGAGTATAATGGTGTAGAGTTGAAAATGAGCGAGGCCCGCGATTCGCTCGTGAATGTGCAATACATCTGGGGCCGCCCGGTGCATCTGGAAACCGTTGTCGACGAGCGGCCCACACTGCTGAGCTTCGATGGAACGGATCATTCCCAACAAATCATAGGAGGAGATCATGAACGCAAATCGACTGCTGGAAAAGCTCGCTGAGTGGACTCCAGAAGGCGAAGGTCGCCATAGTTGGAGTTTTGCCGACGGCGACTGGGCCGTGCATCTCACGGCGGACCGCAACGATTCCCTGGCGAGCCGTGTCTGGGAAATGGCGGTTGTCCGCACGGGTGATGCACCCGGTCGCAGCCTCCGAGCCTGGGCCGACAGCATCACCGCGAGTGCGAGCGGGCTGATGGAAGACCTGAAAGTGATTGAGATCGACCCCGAGCGGAACGAGGCGCAATTGCGTAGCGATGCACCGAGCCGTCGTGGCCCGGTGGCGAGTTTCTACGAAGTCACTCTGCACGGCACCGACAAGGCGATGGTCCGCCGCTTTCAAGCTGACATCACCGCGGGCACGCCGCGAACGCAGATTCCGTTTGCCGTGACGCACGAAGTGCTGGCAAAGCTCGCCGAAGATATCGCTCGTTAAGCGTTGACACACTCAGCAATCGCGATGGCACAGGCTTCGCGATTGCTGAGGAATATGGCCTCGTCGCTCTATAGTGTTTCTCACAGCCTATCCAAAACATGCTGCTGGGATTTACTTGAAGTTTCACAAGTCGCTCGAGCTTCAAGAAATCTCGCGGACCGACACATAGAAGCCAGCCCCCGCTACCTTGTAGTGGGCGAATCACACTTTGCAGATTCGGAAGCTTCACAGGCAAGCGACAGTTTCCATGCTTTGATTCGGCCAACGTTCCTGGCCTCAACTGGTTCGATCTCATTGAATTTCGAACGTGCGGGGTGGTCCAGTGCCTGGAGAAAAGAGTTGCTGGCAACGACCTCGCTTGAGCCAGCCGCAGACATGAGTCGGGCAGCCACATTAATACAATCTCCCACTGCCCCGACATGTGTGCGGCCGTATGGGCGAAGGGAAACGATCTGCATATCTCCGATTGCCAGTCCGATGTGGACACCACCAGTTGTCTGGACGCGATCGATCTGACGCTGCCAGTGGTGTGAGACAGAATTCCCGATGCTAACCAATGCGCGGGCCGTCTCGAGTGCGTCTCGGGCATAATCCCCTGGCATATCTGGGAGACCAAACAAGCCAATGACCTCATCTCCCACGAATTGATACAACATGCCACCATTGTTGATGATCTGATAACGGGCCTTGGAATAGAACGACGTCAGGCATTCGCGAACGATCCGGCTGTCGGGCGTATCTCGGACGAAGCTGGAGAACGAACACAGGTCAGCCATGACAACAGCGACACGTTGGTAAAGGCCCGGCGGGAGGATTTCCCGCGGGCCGAGTTGCCTTGCCTCACGGAGTTGACGGAGCTTCCAGCACCCGAAATGCCAAATGAGTGTGGATATCAATGGCTCATGCTCATAACCGGCCATCGAGTCTCCGCCGAAGGCAAAAAACCCCTGTGCTCGGTCAATAGCCTGTCTCACTTCAATTAGGCTTTCCGGGGTAATAGCTCGAATCTCAATGTGGAAACGGTCGTGGAGGAGTTGAATCAGGCGTTCCTCGTTCCACACCTCGAGTTCGAGACCGGCGGCCAGACTGCTGGCTGCCGCGGATTCAACCTTGGACCAATCCGGTCGATCGGCCGTATCAATCACCAGAATAACTTTCTTCGCGTCAGCGATGTCAGGAGGGAGCTCGCCGTACTTTCGCTGGAGGTGGCGCAATAGCATGTCTGTCGGATAACCAAACTTGACTTCCATCCAATAGGGAGCGGCGGATTGAGGCACGACTCGGATGTCCGCGAACACTCCTGGCTTGCCAAGGAAAAATTCTCGCTCAATCCGTGAGTCCTGAACTCCCAATTGTCCAGGTTCGGCGTGCTCAAACCTGCAGAGTTCACAACAGAGTTCCTCCAGCATCAGCCGAAGTTGGGTGAGATGGCCGTGTTCTTCCGCCGGTTGATATGTCATGACGACCTGCGCTGTTTGAGGATAGGAAAGCATCGTGCATGATAAAAATATTTGCCAGAGAGGCCAGCTACTACCAAATTGCATCAAATTGATTTGAGCTCGGTAGCGTGATGACCGCTGACTCTCAATATATCCTCGATGAGAGAATTATGCCAGTCTTGCAGCCGCGCCATCCGAGTCCTGTAATAGTCAGCGGTGCTCAATCTGGATCGACGACTCGTCGGTGACGACTCGGGTGAAGACGACCAGGCTGCCGGGGCCGAAGCTGAACTTCTGAGTCTCGATCACGCCATTCGGGCCTTCGACATATGCAGAACTGTAGCCGGGATTGAGGAGGGCGAGGAAACCCACCAGGATGAGTCCCGTGATAATCAGTCGGGTTCTTCGCGTCCTATGGTGGGTGAAAGTGGTGTACGGAGCTACAGTTTCGGCAGCATGCAGGTCAGGATCTTGAGCCGGAAGTACTCCTCGTCGCGGTAGCCGTAGGCGCGGCGTTGCAGGACGCGGATGCGATTGTT
>JBGSSZ010000121.1:0-4465 GCA_041736785.1 Limnoglobus sp. | reverse complement strand
CCGCGACGGGTCCGACCGATCAGACCGGTGCCGCCCGCGTGCAGGGTGGGACTGTCGACATCGGTGCCCGTGAAGGTACCGTCCCGCCGCCCGAAGCCTCGGCGACCTTGGCCAATGTGCTGACGGCCGGTGGCACCGACTACACCTTCACCGTCACCTACACCGCCCCGAGCGGTAGCCAGATCGACGCCAGCACGCTGGGCAACGACGACATCGTCTTCAATGGCGGTACGTTCGTGAATCAGGCCGCGACGCTGGTCGGGACCTACGCCAATGCCGCAACTATCGTTGCGACGTACAGCCTGCCCGCACCGGGCGGCACCTTCGATGTGGTGGACAACGGGGCCTATGTCGGCTCGATCGTCGCCGGCAAGGTCGCAGCGACCAATGCAGCCACGGTGCTCCCGGGCACGATCGGCACCGTCTTCGTGCTGATTCCGAACAGCCCGTCCGATCCGCGGTTCATCGTCGACATCGCCGACGATTCCATCAATCCGGGCGACGGCAAGACGTCGATCCGCGAAGCTCTCGAACTCGCCAACAGTCCCGCATTCCCCGGCACGGACACGATTACCTTCGACCCCATCGTGTTCGGCTCGCCGCAGTTCATCAACATCTTCACACCGCTGACAGTCTCCGACTCGGTGTCGATCGTCGGGCCGGGTGCCGACATGGTCACGCTCTCCCCGGACATTGATGTCCGCATCTTCGAGGTCGGCGATCTCGCCCGCACCTTCTCCCTCAGCAAGATGACGCTGGCGAACGCGAACATCAATACCGCCAACCTCGGCGGAGCCGTGCAACTGACGGCTCAGGACCTGGCATCGTTCGACGGAGTGACGTTCACCAACAACACTGCGGGTGGCGGGGCTGCCATTCACGTCATCTCCGGTGCCAATGTGGACATCGCCAATTCGACGTTCACCGGCAATATCGGCGGAAGCTCCACTCGCCTCGGCGGGGTCATCCGCTTCAGCTCGGGCAACAGCCCGGGCAGCCTGACCATCGACAACTCGAGCTTCGTCGGCAATAGCCACCTCGGCACCGGCACCGTGATCGGGACCTTCGCCGACACGATCATCAACATCACGAAGTCGGACTTCACCAGCAACTCCACGACCGGCGGCGGCACCGGCGGGGTGATCGGCTTCGGCTCGGCGACGCTCACCGGCGTCCTCAACATCACTGATTCGACGGTGGTCGGCAACAGCACCGCCGGTGCCGGTAGCTTTGTCGGTGCCACGGAATCGGCACAGGTGACCATCACCCGTACCACCATCGACGCCAACACCGGCGGATTCGGTGCCGTGGCTCAACTGGTCGGCTCGACGGCCGCCACCAGCCTGACCATCGTTGATTCGACCATCTCGAACAACACCGGCACCGGTAACGGCATCCTGAACATCGGTTCGGGGACGTTCGACCTGATCAACAGCACGATCTCCGGCAACAGCACCAACACCTGGAGTGCGCTGGTGTTCTCCGGCTCGGTCGCCAACGTCATCAACAGCACGGTCACCAACAACACCTCGACCTCCACCAGCACTCAGGGTGGCGTCGGCGCGGCGTTCGGTGTCTTCGCCCTGGGCTCCAAGTTCAATGCGGTCAGCAGCATCATTTCCGGGAACGTCTCCGGCAATGGCCGACCCGATATCGCGTCCGTGGCTCCGGCCGCCAATGTCACGCTGCAGAACAGCGCCATCGGCGACAACAACGGATTCACGTTCACCGACCTCGGCGGCAACCTGGCCTTCGGAGCCGCGCTGAATCTCGGCGGTCTCGCCAACAACGGCGGCCCGACCGCCACGCATGAACTCCAGGCCGGTAGCCTGGCTATCGATGCCGGCCTGAACCCGCTGCTGCTCAGTAACGATCAGCGCGGTGCCGGGTTCCCCCGCACGACCAACGGCAAGACCGACATCGGTTCGTACGAGACCGCCGGCACACCGGAACTCGTCGCGAACATCATTGTCAACGACGGCGAAGTTCAGCGCTCGCGGCTGTCGCAGGTCGTGATCAACTTCTTCAACCCGGTGGACACGACGCTGTTCCAGTCCGCGGGTGCCATCACCTTCACCCGCACGGCGGCCACTTCATCGGGCACCGTCGGCACGGTCGTTGACATCACCAACGGACTGATTGTCTCCCCGTCGAGCGGGCTGGCCTCCAGCATCACGCTCACCTTCAACGGCGCCCTCAACGACACCGGAGTCAACTTCGGCTCCCTCGCCGACGGTATCTGGCAGTTGAACGTGGCCGCGACGGGCTTCACCAGCTTCACCACCGTGGCCGGCGATACGAATCTCCGCCGCCTGTTCGGTGATATCAACAACGACGGCACCGTCAGCGGCAACCCCGACTTCGCGCAGTTCGGTGCAGCCTTCGGAACCACCGTGGCCGCAGGCAATCCGTTCGACTACAACCAGGACGGCACCATCAACGGTGCTGTGGACTTCTCCGAGTTCGGTGCCCGATTCGGTATCACGCTCTGATCGCAGGCCCGCCCGCAAGGGCGACTGACGAAGTGAGCATTGTCCGCTTCAATTCTGGTAGCCGCAGGCCTAAGCCTGCGGCTACCAGTGTTTTGCCCCATCGTCCGCGGTTCGGCTTGCCCCAAACCGTGGATTCGGTTACTCCTGCGGATCAACATGCATGGTTGCGCAGGAGCCGGGGATGCCGCTGCTGGATGTTCGCGGATTGGTAAAGTGGTACGGACCACGCAAAGTCGTCGATGGCGTGTCGTTTCACGTCAACGCCGGCGAGGTGGTCGGTCTGCTTGGGCCGAACGGTGCCGGGAAGACCACCAGCTTCCGCATGACCACCGGGCAGGTTGCTCCCAACGACGGCACCGTCGAATTCGCCGGCGTCGATGTCACTCCGTCCCCGATGTTCCGCCGTGCCCGTCTGGGCATGGGGTATCTGTCGCAGGAACCGAGCATTTTCCGCAAGCTCTCGGTCGAGAAGAATTTGATCGCCATTCTGGAAGCTTTGCCACTGAGCCGCACGCTTGGCCGCAAGCTCACGCGCAGCGAGCGTTGGGACCGCACCGACGAGGCCCTGGCCCGCTTCAAGCTCGACCACATTCGCAAGAACGCCGCCGCCCGCTGCTCCGGGGGTGAGAAGCGCCGGCTTGAGATCGCCCGCTGCCTCGTCTGCGAGCCGCTGCTGATCCTGCTTGACGAACCGTTCGCCGCGGTCGATCCGATCACCAAGGAAGATCTACGCGGGAATATCCGCCTGCTGGCCGACGCCGGCATCGGCATCCTGCTGACCGATCACGACGTCCGCGAAGTGCTCAAGATCACCGACCGCAGCTATCTGATTCAGGACGGCAAAGTCGTAGCCCACGGCACACCTGAAGAGATCAAGCGGAACCCCATCGCGGTCAAAGGCTACCTCGGCAGCACCTTCGCCGAGGAGATCAATCCGAGCCCGCTCCAAGCTGTGAGTACCCCGCCGCGCGAGTCGGAGCCGATCATGCTGGAAGCAACGGCTGCGAAACCCATGGATGTGGTGTCGCCGTCGCTCAATGAATTGACTCCATTACCGCTTTTACCACCGCTTCCGCCGGTCGTGACTGGCAACTTCAGCAGTGCAACGCAGCGGCTGCTGGAACAGGAGAAGCTTCGCAAACTTGTCGATCAGTTCAAGGACCGCGACCAGATGGCCGCCGCCGTGCAGGAGATCACCGCCAGCGGCATGGAGGCGGCCCCGATTCTGATCGAGGCACTGGAGCGCCGCGAAGTGGAAGTGCGGCATGTGGCGCATCGGCTGCTGGAGACTCTGCTCGGCGAATCGCTGCTCTTCGACGCCGCCGCTCCGGACGACATCCGCCTGCGTCAAGCCGCACACATCCGCGTCCGCCACGACCGTCGCAAGTCGGCGTGATGCCTCAGCACGGCTTGCGGTAGAGCCCGATCACTTCGCTGATGAAGAGTTCCCGCACGCCGGGTACGCTCCGCAGCAGTGTGAACAATCGCTTGCAATGATGCTCCTCCGTCACGCTGATCAGACCGCTGGCTCGCCGGGCCCGCTCAAATTTGCGCACGCTCAATTGCTGAATTCCCAAGTCGGGCCAAGTCGTCGCGGGCGGGAAGCCGGCGAGCTTCATCACGCTGGATCGCGGGAAGAGCAGGTGCGTCCACCAGCCGGGCAGCTTCACCCACATGTGCTTGCCGTGAGCGTGATACCACGGCGGGCCGAACGCAAGCAGCAGCCAGCCGCCGGGTTCGAGTAGGCGATGAAGCTCCTGCAGCACGAAGAAGGGATCGGGCACATGCTCCAGCACATCGACGCAAAGCACGACGCGGAAGTGGTTGTCGGGCAGCGGCACGCGGCTACCGTCATAGCAGACAAACGACACATGATCCGCCTGCAGTCGCTCGGTTTGCGTGCGGGCGAACGCGAGTTTATGCTCTTCGAGATCGATCCCCACGGCTTCGTCGCAGACCTCGCGGAGCCGATA
>JBGSSZ010000087.1:0-3970 GCA_041736785.1 Limnoglobus sp. | reverse complement strand
CGGAACACCGGCTCGACCCGCGATGGATGCTCACCCACGCCACCCACACGACGCCGGCCGAACTCGACGCCGTCGCAAAGAGCGGTGCCGGCATCATCGTCTGCCCCAACACTGAAGGCAACCTCGGCGACGGCTTCTGCGACGCCGAGGGCATCCTCGCCCGCGACATCCCGTTGGCCGTCGGTTCGGACAGCCAGATCGCCCGCGCCTGGCCCGATGAACTGCGGCTGTACGAGTACGCTCAGCGTCTGCGTCACCGGCGGCGTTGTCTCAGTGCAGACCCCGATCGCGGTCGCCCCTCCAGTGGTGAACGCTTGGTCTCACTTTCGCTCGCCGGCGGCGCCAAGGCCGCCGGCTTCAAAACTTGGGGGTTCCAGCCTGGTGCCCGCGCCGATCTGCTCGTGCTCGATCGCGGCGATGCCGCACTCTCCGGCGTGCCGATGGCGGACCTTCTCGACGCCGTCGTGTTCTCCACGCCCTCGCAACCGTGGAGCAACGTGATGGTCGCCGGGAAATGGACCGCACACGACCCGTCAGCGATTCAACAGCGTTTCACAACGGCCATGACAGACCTGTGGGGTACCTCGCAAGTGGTATAGTGGATTTGTTTTTGGAGGGCTTCTGATGGTCAAGCGTCTTGGAGTCACAATCGCCCTGTATGTCGTGGTCGGGTGCGGCTGTGTGGTCGAGCCGGGCAGTGTGAAAGAGCATCGGGCCTTCACATCATCCGATTCCTGGTACTCCATGCCACCGCGTGCCATGAACTTTACACCACTGGACAAAGAGCGATTTGCGCCGGTCGTGGCGGACCTGCAGCAAGAAGCGCAGGCCGCTCTGGCCGAAGTGCCGGCCAGACGTCTAACTGCCGCGGAGGCGACCCGGTTAGTTGGTCAGCCGCTGCCAGGTGGCGGTCAGTACGTCCTGTTGCGAGCAGTGGTGCTGAACGTAGGCACAGGCGCGTTCGAAGTCGGCGTGTGTGGGCCGGCAGTGCATGTGCATCATGGGTGCTTGGGCAAACGACCGACTCCGATGCAGCGTAAGGCTCTAGTCACGAAGTTGCCGGCGGTCCCGGAGATGGTGTTCTTCAGTTGCAGTATGGCCGAATAAATCCACTCCGATCCAGTCGCAAGCGATCCCGCTCCATGGCAGTATTTGATCTCGCAGTTATCGGCGGAGGAATCGTCGGGCTGGCCACGGCGTGGCAATTCACGCAGCGCTATCCTAGTCGTCGCGTCGTCGTTTTGGAGAAGGAAGCCCGCGTGGCGGAGCACCAGACGGGCCGCAACTCCGGCGTGCTGCACTCGGGGATCTACTACAAGCCGGGCTCCCTCAAGGCGAGCAACTGCCGAACCGGCAAGCAGGCGATGGAGGCGTTTTGCCAGGCCGAGGGGATCGCCTACGAACTTTGCGGCAAAGTCATCGTGGCAGTGTCGGAGTCGGAACGACTGGCACTGCAGCGGATCTACGAACGCGGCTTGGCCAACGGTGTGCCCTGCACGATGATCAGCCCGGATCGGCTCCGCGAACTCGAACCGCACGTCGCCGGCGTCCAGGCCATCCATGTTCCGGAAACCGGCATCGTGGACTATCGACTGGTCTGTGAACGGTTGGCCCAGCGGATTCAGGACGTTGGCAGCGAGGTCGTCTTCCACGCCCGTGTGAGTGCAATCCGACAGCATGCTGATGGCCTGACCGTCATCAGCACTGCCGGTGATCACACCGCACGTCGACTCGTCAACTGCGGCGGCTTGCACTCGGACCGCGTGGCCAAGCTCACGGGCCTGAAGCCCGGCAGCCAGGTCGTGCCATTCCGCGGCGAGTACTTCGAACTCACTCCTGAGGCCCGGACGCTCTGCAGGAACCTCATCTATCCGACACCCGACCCACAGTTCCCGTTTCTGGGCGTCCATTTCACGCGCATGATCAATGGCACCGTGGAGTGTGGCCCGAACGCCGTCCTCGCCTTTGGTCGGGAGTGCTATCGCTTCTTCGATCTCGACATGCGGGACCTGTGGGAGACGCTGACCTATCGCGGCTTCCATCGCATAGCCGCCCGGCACTGGCGAATGGGCCTGGAGGAAATGTGGCGCTCCTTGAACAAGGCCGCGTTTGTGCGGGCCTTGCAGCGGCTGGTGCCGGAGATTCGCGCCGCCGATCTTCGCCAGGCTCCCGCGGGGATTCGCGCCCAGGCTCTCACCCCCGACGGCAATCTTATCGATGATTTCCTGATCGTCCAAAACGATCGCGTTCTCAACATCCTCAACGCTCCATCGCCAGCCGCGACCGCATCGCTGCAAATCGGTGCAACGATCGTAGACCAATTGGCGATAGATTCATGAGTTGAGCAAGTCGTGCAATCAAGCACGCTCAGCCAGGACATCTGAATCTCCGCTACACTGAGAGCCAGACCGTTTTCGAGCCATGCCGTGCCCGGCAGACCCGGCACGTGTACACAAACCAGCAGGCCGACATGATTCGCTCTCTTGCATTGCTGGTCGTGCTGACAGCGTCTGTCGCAGCCGCGGACGTCGAAGCCGATCTCTACCATGTCGGTATCGCCAAGGTCGACATCACGCCGGAGCATCCGATCCGGCTGAACGGCTTCGGGTTTCGACGCATTGAGTCCGAAGGGGTCAACCACCGCATCCACGCCCGGGCCATCTCCATCCGACATCGCGATGCTGCCCAGCCCGTCGTGCTCGTGACCGTCGATGTCCTCGGCATCCCTGAGGTGATCCGCGCGGAGATTGCGAAGCGCGTGAAAGCCAAAGCGAATCTGCCCAGCGAGCGGCTCGCGATCTCCGCGACGCACACGCACTGTGGCCCGATGCTGAGCGGGGCCAACACGACCATCTTTGGCGTGCCCATCCCGGCGGAGCACCAGAAGCACATCGACGAATATACGGCGAAGTTCATCGAACACCTCGAATCCACAGTGCTGTCGGCGCTCAAGAATCCGCAGCCGTCGCATCTGTCGTGGGGCCTCGGCAGCGTCGGCTTCGCGAAGAACCGTCGGCGGCAGGGCGGCCCCAGCGACCACGATCTGCCAATACTCGTGGTCCGCGATGCCAAGACAAAAAGCGTCAGCGCCGTCTCTACCAGCTACGCCTGTCACTGCGTCACACTGTCGCACAACAAGCTCGGCGGCGACTGGGCCGGCTATGCAGCCGAGGCCATCGAGGCTCAGTATCCCGGTGCCGTCGGACTCGTCTCCATTGGCTGCGGTGCGGATCAGAACCCCGACTCCGGCGTCGTCGGCGACAAAATCGAGACCGCACAGATGCAGGGCCGCTCGATTGCCGCGGAGGTGGCTCGGCTCCTTGGCGGCTTCCTCGCCCCGCTCCAGGGCCAGCCCACCTGCACGGAGAAAACGCTGACCCTGCCGCTCGCGGATCTCCCCGCCCGCAAGGAGTGGAAAGAGAAAGCGAAGCGCGACGACGCCATCGGCTATCACGCGAAGGTGCAACTCGCGAAACTCGACGGCAACGCTGCACTCGCGACGAGCATCGACTACACAATCCATACCTGGGCCTTCGGCGATTCGCTCGCGATCGTGCATCTGCCCGGCGAAGTGGTCGCCGATTATTCTCTGCGGCTCAAGGACGAACTCGATCGCGGCCGCGTCTGGGTCACGGCCTACACGAACGCGAATCCGTGCTACATCCCCTCGGAACGCGTGCTCAAGGAAGGCGGCTACGAAGGCGGCGGCGCGATGGTCTACTACGACGTCCCGATGCCGTTCAAGCCTGGGCTCGAAGACCTCATCGTGAATGAAG
Organism: Limnoglobus sp.; assembly: GCA_041736785.1. Classification (GTDB taxonomy): domain Bacteria; phylum Planctomycetota; class Planctomycetia; order Gemmatales; family Gemmataceae; genus JBGSSZ01. The sequence continues at coordinate 194 of JBGSSZ010000087.1, read as the reverse complement.
TGAAGCGGCAACTCGGCACGAAGTACGTTGCGACGTTCGACGCGAAGCGCACCCGCGGCGAGCGGCGGCTGTCGCCACAGCAATCGCTCGCGGCCATCAAGACCGAAGCAAGGTTCACGGTCGATCTTGCCGTTGCGGAGCCGCTGGTGGCGGATCCCGTGGCGATGGCGTTCGGGCCGGACGGCAAACTCTGG
>JBGSSZ010000050.1:0-5278 GCA_041736785.1 Limnoglobus sp. | reverse complement strand
GAGGGTCACGAGGACGATCCCCACCGCGAGCCCGGCGATCGCCGGTTTGCGGCGGGCTTTCTTCCAGATCCGCACCAGCGTGCCGTCGGGCCGGGCCAGGATCGATTCCCCGGCCAGGAAGCGGCCGAGATCGGCCGCCATCGCCTCCGCGGTGCTGTAGCGCTGCGAGGGATGCTTCGCCAATGCCTTCTGGCAGATGGTTTCCAGGTCGCGGGGCACTCCGGGCACAAGCCGTCGCGGCGGGATCGGTTCGCCCGACACGGCAGCATGGAGCACGTCGTAGGAATTGGGCCCGTCGTGCGGCGGGCGGCCCGTCAGCAGGTGATAGAGCACCGCACCCAAGGCGTAAACATCCACAGCACTGGTGATGGTCTCACCACGCGCCTGTTCGGGTGCCATGTATTGCGGCGTGCCGATGATCACGCCGGTCTTGGTCAGTGCCTCGCCGCCGTCGAACTGCTCATCCGCGGTGAGCCGGGCGGCTCCAAAGTCGGTGATCTTCGGCGTGCCGTCGGTGGTGAAGAGAATGTTGGCCGGCTTCAGATCGCGGTGGATCACACCGCTGATGTGGGCCTGCTGCATCGCGTCTGCGAGGTGGCGCACTAAGGTCGCAGCTTCGCAAGGTGGCTGAGGCTTGTTCTCGACTTTTGCATAGAGGCTGCCTCCCGACAGAAACTCAAGAGCCACGTACGGCTGACCGTCATGCCAGCCCACGTCGTAGATCTGCACGATGTTCGGATGCTGGGCCTGAGCGACGGCCTCGGCTTCGGTTTGGAATCGCCGGACGGCGTCTGCACTGACCCCCACGCCGCCGCGGATCATCTTGATTGCGGCCCGACGCCGGAGCCGCAGATCCATCGCCTCATAGACGATACCCATGCCGCCGACGCCCACCTCCCGCACGATCTGGTACCCGCCGATGATGCTGTCGCGTTTCAGGGCACAGCCTTCGCGATGCAGCGACGATATCGTCAACGTGCCGGGATCGTCGAGGATGCACGACGAAGTCTCCGCGGGTGCGCGGCGCTGAACTTCCGTGGCGACATCGTCCGGGGCCATAACTGGAACCTGGGCAGTATGCCGCCAGTCTACTTCGCGATTCCGTCGCTGGAATCTGATATTTCAGAGTTCTGACCCCTGCCAGAGTGGCGTGCATTCAGCTGTTGTCAGCTCCAGTGTTTTGGATTGCGGATCAGCGTAGGGAGGCAGTTTCGGAAAGCTGTGACATGACTTCTGTCGCGGTAGAAGAGAATTCCAGTCGCCCAACAGCCGAACTGGCAAAATGATCCGCACAATCGTTGCAATCGGACCGAGGTTGTCGCAATCTAAATTGGGATGCCACTGCGCGGACCATCCGCCGCATTCCCGACAACTCAGGACGTTTGTCGCTGCCCGTCAGGATGACTCGCCCATCGCCCCGGGTGAAAGTTGTCATGCCAGTCGTCTCAGAAGATCTTCTGACAGCTGTGGTGTCGCAGTTTGATCTGTCACAAACGCCGCGCCCGGTGGGGAGCCGAGTCCGTTCGGTCGATGTGCTTGATCTGGGTCCGCGCTCGTTGCTTCCCAAATGTGGCGAACGCTTCGGCGACTACACCCTCATTGATGAACTGGGCCGCGGGGCGTTTGGCCGCGTCTTCCTTGCCAACGAGCACAACCTCGCGAACCGACTTGTCGCGTTGAAGGTCACCCGCCGGCCCAACCGCGAGAGCCAGAAGCTTGCCCGCCTCCAGCACACCAACATCGTGCCGATCCACAATGCCTTCCTCATCGAGGGCTGGCATGTGGTGCAGATGCCGTACTTTGGCCGCCAGACGCTGGCCAATCTCCTGGATGCCGTGCGGGCCGAGAAGACGTTTCCGCATGTGAGCCCGAGTGTCTTCGCTTCGACGCAGATGCGAGCGGACACCAGCCGCAAGCCGACATCCAGCACATCGGCTCCGACTTCGCCGGACTCGCAGATTCACGCGATTCCGCAGATCCTTCTCGACGACGCCGAACCGCAGCCATCGCGCGAACTGCTCGTGGGATTGGAGTACACAGACGCCGCCATCTGGCTCGTCGCACGCATGGCAGACGGGCTCGCTCACGCCCATACCAAGGGCATCCTTCACCTCGACCTCAAGCCGCATAATGTCCTTCTGAGCGACGATGGGCAGCCAATGCTGCTCGATTTCAATCTGTCGCTGGATGTGAACACGCGCGAGCGCGACCGCATCGGAGGGACTTGGCCCTATATGTCGCCTGAGCAGATCAGCGAATACGCCAAGCGCCCGGGTTCAGTGGTTGACAGCCGCTCCGATCTCTTTGCCTTGGGCGTGATGTTCTTCGAACTGCTCACGCTCAAGCATCCGTTCCCGCCTGTGCGATCGACTGATTGTGGCCTGAGCGACGCGATCGATGCACGGCTGCAGCCCGCACCCGATGTGCGCACGTTCAATCCTGGTGTGCCCGCTTCGATCGCTGCGGTGGTCGCGAAGCTGCTGGCGCCCGCCCCGGCGGATCGGTATCAGAGCGCCGAGGATCTCCGCGACGATCTGCGACGCCATGCCGAACACCGGCCACTGAAATTTGCCCGCGACAGCTCGGTCCGCGAGCGCGTGGTCAAATGGCACCGCCGCAACCCGCGGACCTCGCTGCTGGTCTGCATCGCTGCCATGACCGTGGGTTTGATCTTCAGTGCGGTTCAGATGATGGCGTGGTCGCACGATCGCGAGCAGACCGCAGCCACGGTGAAAGCCGGGCTCTTCCACAAAGACTTCATCGCGATGCGTTCGGACCTGACAACCGTGGCGGAAGTCGATCGCCGGGCCCGGGCCCTGGAGAAAGCGAAGCACTGGCTCGCGGATTACAACGTCGGGACAAATGCCGCGTGGACGACGGCTTCGGACATCCGTCTGCTTCCCGAGGCCGATCAGGAGCCGACCCGGAAAGCCCTCGCGGAGACGGCGCTGCTCGCGGCACATGCCGAGTGGCTCAATGGCCGCCACGAAGCCAATGCGGAGCATCTCAGCCGTGCCCGCGATTTTAATGGCACCGCAGCCGCGGCGTATGGTGCGAACGCACCGGTCGCGCTCACGTCGCAGACTCTCGAACTCGCCGGTGAGAAGCCCATCGCCAGCACCACGGTCAGCGACGATCCCGCGGACCTCTACGCCCGTGCTGTGCGCTTCATGGCCGACGGCACGTCCGGGGATGCAGCCAAGCTCCTGGAGAAACTGCTCGAACTTGCCCCCGACCACTTCGCCGGGCAGTTCGCACTCGGCTGCTGCTACGAACAGCTTGGCCAGCGCGAGCGGGCGATGGAGCGTTTCCAAGTCGCCAAACCCCTCGGCCCGCATGATGCACGACCCGCCTACCATCGCGGGATGCTGCTGGCTCAGGTCAATCGCAATCAGGAGGCTGAAGTCGAATTCGGTCTGGCGATTCTGCGTGACAGCACCTACCCCGGTGCCCGCCTCCAGCGTGGTATGCTCCGCCGCCAGCAGCGCGACTACACCGGCGCCAAAGCGGACTTCACCGCCGAACTGGAGAATCCCAAGGGTTACCACATCATCGCCCTCTCGCTGCGGGCCATGGTCCACGATGCCCTGAACAACCCCGCCGCTGCGGCTGCAGATCGTCAGGCCATCGACGCCATCACGCCCACCACCGATCTCGACTTCGTCGCCCGTGCGGCCCGTTGGCTGAAGACTGATCCCGCCAAAGCTCTCCTCGACTACGAGAGCGCGCTCAAGCTCAACAGCGACTGCTACTCCGCCCTGATGAACAAGGCCCACGTCTACGGCGACCTGATGGACCAGCCCGCCATGGCGATGGACTCGATGAAGAAGGCCGCGGAGCGCTTCCCGCACTTCAACAAGGTGCGGTCGGGTCATGCCGTGCTGCTCGCCCGGCTTGGCAAACGGACCGAAGCCCACGCCGAGGCCGAAGCCGCCTTGCTTCTGGGCTTGGACCCGCTCGTGACTTATCAGGCTTCGAACACCTATGCGATCACCGCGAAGGACACGCCCAAAGACGCCGAGCGGGCCATCGCACTGTTCCGGCAGTGCCTGCGGGAAGGCTATCGCGATTTCAAGACGATCACGAGCGATCCCGATCTCGACAACATCCGCAACCTTCCTGAATTCAATCAGGTGCTGGGTGCCGCTCAGGAACTGATCAAGTGAGCTTTCGATAGACTGACGACTTGAACCGGTTGCCCGCCATCGATCTGCTCCGCGGTGCGGTCATGGCGCTCATGGCCCTTGACCACGTCCGCGATTTCTTTTCAAACGCTCTCGCGATCAACCCCACCGATCCGCTTGCCAGCAACGGCTCCTTGTTCGTCACTCGCTGGCTGACGCATTTCTGCGCTCCGGTCTTTGTGCTCCTCGCTGGCGTCGGCGCCGGGCTCAGCCGCATGACTCGCCTGCAGAAAGCCCGCTTCCTTGCCATCCGCGGACTCTGGCTGGTGCTCCTCGAACTGACGCTCGTCCGACTCGGGTTCTACTTCACATTTGACTTCACGCAGCTTGAAGGGCTCGTCATCTGGGCTCTGGGCTGGTGCATGGTGCTGCTGGCCGTGCTGCAGTTCTTCCCCCGACCGCTGCTGCTGGTCTTCGCGCTCGCGATGATCCTCGGCCACAATGCCCTCGACGACACCAATCCGAATATCATCTGGCGTATCCTCCACGCACCGGGAAAGATCGAGCTCGGCTTTGCGGAATTCTCCGCCCCATACAAGATCATTCCCTGGCTCGGCGTGATGACGCTCGGCTATTGCCTAGCGCCGCTGTTCTTGCTCGATATCACAGCCCGCCGCCGTATCCTGCTGCGGATCGGCCTGATCACCACGGTGGCGTTCCTGATCCTGCGTTACTCCGACGTCTATGGCGACCCCGTACCCTGGACCCAGCCGGACCTGAAGAGCAACGCCAGCCGTGTGATGTCGTTTTTCAATTGCGAGAAGTATCCGCCGTCGCTCTGCTACCTGCTGATGACGCTTGGCCCCGCGTTTGTGCTGTTGTCGGTCTTCGACCGCGCTCCCGGCTGGCTCGCCCGGCGGTTCATCGTCTTCGGCCGCGTGCCGCTCTTCTTCTATCTGCTGCACCTGCCGCTAATCCACGGCCTCGCCGTATTGGTGTCGCTGGTCCAGACGGGCTCCATCAACCCCTGGCTGATCGCACCGCCACAGAGCCAGGTCAAAGACGGCTACGGTTTCTCCCTCGGAGGAGTTTATCTCGCCTGGCTCGTGGTGCTGCTGTTGCTCTACCCGCTCTGTGCGTGGTTCGCGGACTAC
>JBGSSZ010000025.1:0-8238 GCA_041736785.1 Limnoglobus sp. | reverse complement strand
GATCGCTGGTTCGGCCAGCACCATGACCTCACTGCCGCGGAGCGAATCGAAGCTCGCCTGCGCCAGCCTGCCGACACTGGCCTCGGCTTCGAACGTGACGATGATCGCCGCGACGAGGTCCGGCGGCACAGCGAGAACCGTCTTGGAGGTGCGGGCCAACGAGAGCAGTCGCTGATCGAGAAGATCGCAGCCGGCGACGCTCGCGTGAGTTCGCAGCGTCAACCCCGCGGCGATGGCAGCATCGAGCGTATGGTAGCCGAGTATATATTGTGCAACACCCCCGGCCCGCGGGATCGTGGCGAGGGTCGCCTCGGTGGTGATCGCGAGCGTGCCTTCGCTGCCGACGAGGAGATCGATCATATCGCCGGAAAGATCGTAACCACAGTGGTTGAACGCCTTCTTGTCGAGATCCATGATCGTCTGTCGATGGGGCACAAGCAGCGCATCGAGTGCCAGATCGTCTTCACTTCTTCGTTCTTCGTTCTTCGTGCTTCCTTGTATTTTCCCGTCGGCTAATACATATCGCAATCCCATCACATGCTGCCGTGTGGAGCCGTGGCGGAAGGCTGTGCCGCCGCTGGCGTTGGTGGCGATCATGCCGCCGAGGGTCACGACGTCGGCGTTGGATGGATCGGGTGCGAAACGGCGACCATGTGGCGCGAGCGCGTCGTTGAGCTCGCGCAGGGTCACGCCGGGTTGCACGCGGACCCAGTCGTCGCCGATTTCGAGGATGCCGCGGAAGTGGACGCTGAGATCGATGACGATGCCGGCTCCGAGCGATTCCCCGGCGAGCCCGGTACCGGCACCGCGCGGCACGATCGGCACGCCATTCTCCGCGGCGAACCGCACCGCGACCGCGAGATCGTCCTCGCTTTCGGGCACAAACACTGCTGCGGGGACAATCTGAAACGGACTGGCATCGGTGGAGTAGAGTCGCCGCGTCACGTCGTCGATGCTCACGCGGCCCCGCACCAGCGGGGTGAGTTCATCGGCGATCTGCTGCGGCGTCACACAGGAATTGTAATCAACGACCGTGAACCAGCGTCATCAACTCCGCCCGCGTGCTTGGGTTCGTCTTCACCAGGCCCCGCAGAGCACTCGTAATCGTCATGGCCCCCGGCTTCCGCACGCCGCGGATCGTCATGCACGAATGGCTCGCTTCCAGAATCACGCCCACGCCGCGGGGCTGCACTTCGTTCATGATCAGGTCTGCGAGGTCCTCGGTCATGCGCTCCTGCACCTGCGGCCGCTTCGAGACAGCTTCGACGACACGGGCCAATTTGCTGAGGCCAACGACCTGACCGTCGGGGAGATAGCCGATGTGGGCCTTGCCGATAAAGGGCAGCAGATGATGCTCGCAGCAGGAGGCAAATTCGATGTCTTTGACGATCACCATTTCGTCGTGCTTCTGTGTGAAGAGCTTCTGCAGATAGACACTCGGGTCGGTGTGCAGTCCGCTGAAGATTTCAGCATACATGCGTGCGACGCGGGCCGGTGTCTCGAGGAGCCCCTCGCGGTCAGGGTCTTCGCCGACCGCCAGGAGAATCTCGCGGACCGCCCGCTCGATGCGGGCGTGATCGACGGGGATGCTCGAGAGATTGTTCGGCGAGCGCCCCGCAGCCTCGGCAAGATCGGCCAAGGTTGGCGTGTTCACTGAAAAGCTCCTCTCTTGCCACACATCGCTGACAGAGAATGATAGGCATTTCCCGGGCACGATTCCTACAATATCAGCCTCTCCCATTCCTCTGAGGCAGAAAGCCATGGCGCTCACCGCGGAACAGATCGAGAAGCAGAAGAAGGACGTCGAAGAACTGATCGCGGGGTCGGACGTCGGCTTTGCCAAGGCTCTCTTCTACGGCAAATTCAAGGGCGATCTCCTCTTCCCGTTCCCGACGCTGAGCGCGGACGAACTGCGGGCCGCTGAGAAAGCCGCCAGCGATGTCAAAGAGTTCTGCGACAAACACATCGACCACATGCAGATCGACCTCGACTCGCGGATTCCCGACTCCGTCATCGACGGACTCGCCAAGATCGACGTCTACAAGATGACGATCCCCAAGGAGTTCGGCGGACTCGGCTTCAATCAGCAGCAGTATCTGAAGCAGATGGAAATCCTCGGCGGGCACTGCGCCAGCACGGCAGTGTTTGTGAATGCGCACCATTCCATTGGCTGCCGGGCGCTCGTGCTCTTCGGCACCAAGGAGCAGCAGGCGAAGTGGCTGCCGGGCCTGCTCGACGGCTCCAAGCTCTGTGCGTTTGCCCTGACGGAGCCGGAGGCCGGGTCCGACGCGGGGGGCGTGCAGACGACGGCCGAGCCCGATGGCGATCACTACGTCCTCAACGGCATCAAGCACTACATCACCAACGGCGGCATCGCCCACATTCTCACCGTGATGGCCCGCACGCCCGATGGCAAAGGCGGCTCGAAGGTGACGGCGTTCCTCGTTACGCCCGACATGCCGGGGTTCGAAGTGGTGGAGGAGCGGGCACCCAAGTGCGGCATCCGCGGCACCGCCACGGGCAAGATGAAATTCACCAACATGCGCGTGCCCAAGGAGAACATCCTCGGCCAGATCGGACGCGGTCTGCAAGCCGCCCTCACCGTGCTGAACTACGGCCGCGTGACCTTTGGTGCCACCTGCACGGGCCACGCGAAAGTCTGCATCAAGGCGATGTGCGAGCACGCCAAGACCCGCAGGCAGTTTCAGCAGACCCTCGCGGAATTCGAGCTGGTCAAGAAGAAAGTCGCCTGGGCCGCGGCTCACGCGTTCGCCATGGAAGCGGCTACGGCACAATGCGCCGCGTTCATCGACAAAGGCTCGCCCGACTACATGCTCGAAACCGCGATCCTCAAGGTCTTCGCCACCGAGCACCTCTGGACGATCGTCAACGACACGCTGCAGGTGTGGGGCGGCAAAGGCTACTTCAGCGATCAGCCGATCGAACGCTGGATGCGCGACGCCCGCATCAACACCATCGGCGAAGGCGCCAACGACGTGCTGAAAGCGTTCATCGCCGTCGTCGGCTGCAAAGGGCCGGGTGAATATCTGAAGGGCATCCGCGACGACATGATGGGCTTCAAGCTCTCGTGGAAGACGATCAAGGGTGCACTCGGTGCCGGCACCTCGCTGGCACTGCCGTGGACCGTCAGCACGCCCGACGTACCGGTGAAGAGCGAGAGCCTGAGGGACGACGCCGCGACGTTGGGCAAGTTCGTCCGTGAATTTGGCCTGAAGCTGCCGAAGGTGTTCATGGCGCTCAAGGACGAAACTCGCTTTGTGCAGGCCCAGCAGATTCACGAGCGACTGGCGGACATCTGCATCGATCTTTATGTGTGTGCGTGCGTGCTGTCGAAGCTCGATGCCATGCTGGCGGGGCAGCTGAAGAACGCCGAGCCGACCAGCGACATCCCCGCCGGCAAGTACTTCCTCAAGCTGGCCTACGCCCGCATCCGCGACCGCTTCCGCGGTCTGGATGAGAACGATGATGACGAATGCGTAGCCGTGGCGGATGGGATCCTGGCCAAGTTCTGAACCGCGGACCGATGATTGATGTAAGATGCATGGACGACATCCGGGAGGAGCCGCGTGAGTACAGCCTTAGCACCGATGGATGCCCCGAACCCGGATCTGGAGGCGAAGCACGCGCCGAAGAAGCCGCCGATTGCCAACGTGCCGGGTCGCCTCGGCTCGCTGATGTTCAATCGCATGCGGCTGCTGACGGAGACGCGACCCTGGAAGCGGCGGCTGGCCCATGCAGCACTCGGCATTCCCAAGATCCGCTATTGGGAAAAACAGTTCCTCAACTTCAACGACGACGAAATCCGCGCTTACTCCATGAAGCTTCGCGGTCGCTCCCGCGGCGGTGAGCACCTCGACAAGCTCCTGCCCGAGGCCTTCGGACTGAGCACGATCGCCATCCGCCGCGTCTTCGGCTATCAGCTCTTCGACGTGCAACTTGCAGCCGGAATCGTCATGCACTTCGGCGGGCTCGTCGAGCTGGCCACGGGCGAAGGCAAAACCCTCTGCGCTGTCAGCCCCGCGTTTGTCAACGCCCTCGTCAACAAAGGCGTGCACGTCACGACGGTGAACGATTACCTCGCCAAGCGTGATGCCGAGGAGATGGGACCGGTCTACAAGACGCTTGGCCTGAGCGTCGGCTGTATCCAGCAGAAAATGGAAGACGCCGACCGCCAGGCAGCCTACCGTGCCGACATCACCTACGGCACGGCCGCGGAATTCGGATTCGATTTCCTCCGCGACCGGCTCAAACTCCGCGGCGGGCAGGCCACAATCGATCCCTTCTATACGCACTGGGTCCCCGGCGGCAGCACCAAGCAGGACCCTCGCGTGCAGCGGCCATTGCACTACGCCATCGTCGACGAGGCCGACAGCATCTTCATCGATGAAGCCCGCACGCCGCTGATCATCGCCAACCCCACCCGCGACGCGACGCCCGAAGAGCAGGTGGTCTACAAGTGGGCCGACGGCATCGCGAATTCGATGAAACGCGAGGAGCATTTCAAGCTCGACATCAAAAAGGACAAACTCGAACTGACCGAAGCCGGTCGTCAACTGGCACGCTACGCCAAGCCGCCGACCGGGCAGCACGCCATGGCGACAGACAAGCTGCTGGAACAGCTTGAGAAGTCGCTGCAGGCGCATTATCGGTTTCAGAAAGATCACCACTACATGATCAACGACAAAGGCAAGATCGTGATCATCGACGAGAGTACCGGACGCCCCATGCCGGACCGCCACTGGCGCGATGGCCTGCACCAGGCGGTGGAAGCCAAGGAATCGGTGACGATCACGATGGCGTCGGAGCACGCCGCCCAGGTGACGTTTCAAAACTTCTACCGCATCTACAAGAAGCTCGCCGGGATGAGCGGCACGCTGATGCCGAACTTCTGGGAGCTTCGCAAAGTCTATCGCCGCTGGACGACGAAGATCCCGACCAATCGCCCGATCCTCCGGAAAAACCTCACCGATAATGTTTTTCCATCGGAGGGGCAGAAGTTCGACGCGGTGGTGAAGCAGACGAAGTCGATGGTCGAAGTGGGGCGGCCCGTGCTCATCGGCACGCGGACCGTGGACAAAAGCGAGAAGCTTTCGAAGCTCCTCTCGCTGGCGGGGATCGAGCACGAAGTGCTGAACGCCCGGCAGGATCAGCGCGAGGCGGAGATCGTCTCGCAAGCCGGTCAGGAAGCTCGCGTGACGGTCGCGACAAACATGGCCGGTCGCGGAACCGACATCAAGCTCGGTGCCGGCGTTGGTGCCAAGGGCGGCCTGCACGTGATCGGGCTTGAGCGTCACGAAGCGGAGCGCATTGACCGTCAACTCGTCGGTCGTGCCGGTCGCCAGGGTGACAAAGGCAGCGGGCAGTTCTTCCTCTCGCTCGAAGATCAGCTTCTCGAAGGGCTTGGCGTCCGCAAGCAGCAGGAGCTTGAAAAGCTCGGCCGTTCGGGAGCCTCGCGACCGTGGGGCATGTTCCGCCGGCTCTTTCGCAAAGCTCAGCGCCGCATCGAAAAGAAACACTTCAAGCAGCGGCTCGACCTGATGAACTACGACAAACAGCGCCAGGAAATGCTCCAGGATCTGGGTGCTGATCCGTACGTCGATTAGGCTCACTTATGAAAACCATTGCACTGTCGTCGTCGCAGACCATCGCCTACCACGACCAGGGCAGCGGGCCGGTGCTGCTGCTGATTCACGCGTTCCCGGTCGACTCGCACCTCTGGCTGCCGCAGCTTGAGGCGTTGAGCCGAAGTCATCGCGTGATCGCTCCCGATCTCCCCGGTTTCGGCGGATCCGCCGCGGCCGCGTGGACCATCGACGGAGCCGCTCAGATCATCGCTGGGTTTCTCGATGCGATCGCCATCACGGAGCCGGTCGCGCTCGGCGGGCTCTCCATGGGTGGCTACATCGCCATGGCGTTCGCCAGGCAGTTCCCCCAGCGACTGCGCGCACTCATTCTCGCCGACACCCGCGCCGAACCGGACGACGACACAGCCAAGCAGGCCCGTGCGAAGATGATCGCAATGGCGCAGGAGCAAGGCAGCGTCGCAATCGCGGACGCGATGCTGCCAAAAATGCTCAGCGACTCCAGACCGCATCAGGTGGCTGAAGCCGTACGGACGATGATCGAGCGTCAACCCGCGTCGAGCATTGCGGCGGCACTCGCAGCACTCCGCGACCGGCCCGACGCCCGGCCCGGGTTGAAGAAACTCGAAGTGCCGACGCTCGTGCTGGTCGGCGAAGCAGACACCATCACTCCGCTGGCCATGGCGCAGGTGATCGCCGAGAGTGTGACGGGTGCGAAACTGGTCACGATTCCCGGAGCGGGGCATCTCGCCAACTGCGAGGCCCCACAGGCGTTCAACGCGGCTGTGAGCGAGTTTCTCAGCGCGTGACGGGATCGATCTCCTGCACGACGCGGAAGCCGTTGTACGACGTGGCGACATGGCGGCCGCTGTGGGTGCGGTCGCTGATGATGATGGTGGCGACGAAGAAGTTGCTGCCGACGATGGTGAATGCTTCCGAGCCTTTGACTCCGCAGTAGTCGGTGAATGCTCCGACGGGCAGTTCACCGTAGCAGTCGCCGCACTTTTCATTGACGTTGCCATACATGTCGTGCAGTCCCCAGGGGTTGGCCTGCAGCTTGCCGACGGGGTGAGTGTGGTCGCCGGAGTTCAGGCGGAACCAGCAGACCTTTTTCAGTGCGTCCACATCGCCGGTGTGGAGCGTCGTCGCACTCGATCCCGCCCGGCACGCCCACATCCACTCCGCCTCCGTGGGCAGGCGATAGTGCTTCTTCTCCGTGCGGCTGAGCCAATCGCAAAACGCCACCGCGTCGTCGTAGGAGATCATCGCGATCGGATGTTCGTCGGTCAGCCGGACCATGTCGTAATCCTTCCAACTGACCCCCGGCGTGTTGACGATCCAGAACTTCGCCTTGCGGTCGAATATGTCTCCGCCGTCGCCGGTGCGCTCGCAATCCGAGACATAACCGGTCGCCTGGACAAACTTGCGGAACTGACCGCGAGTCACTTCGGTGGTGCCGATGCGATAGGGTTGGCTGATGGTAGCCCGGCATTCCGCGGAGAGCCCGAGCTCGCCGGGCGGAATCAGTGCCAGAGTCATGCCAAGTGTGTTGGTCTCGTTCACCGGCACGGCGCGGTCGATAGCGATTTGGGTTTGGAGTTGCTGTGCTTCGACCTCGGTCATGGGCAACTTACCGATTAGTGCTGTGGATGGCGGCTCCGGTACGGCAGGCGGGTCGCTCCGCTGAGCCACTTTCGCAGCGAGTGCCGCCAGCATCAGCCCAGCAGCGACTGCCAGTGGCCAACGTCGCCGTTTGGGGGCAAGTGCATCCGCCACCTCCGCCGCACTCGCAAAACGCTCCGCCGGATCCTCCGCCAGCAGCTTCCGCCACACGGCCGCAGGGACCGACTTCGGCGGCTGCGACAGATCCTTCGGCGGCTTGCCCGTCAGCAGATACCACAGCGTACAGCCGAGGCCGTACACATCCGCCTGCACATTCACCGCGTGGGCATTCCGCCGCTGCTCCGGAGCCATGTAGGCATGCGTGCCGACAGCCCGGCTCGGGCTCGTCAGGTCCGTCACCGTCGCGCTCTCCCCCGCGCTGGTCGGCTCCATCGCATCGGTGACCGCGTCACTCGCAAACCGCGCGAGGCCCAGATCGAGAATCTTGACCGTGCCCTCGGGCGTGAGCATCAGATTGCTCGGCTTGATATCGCGGTGGATCAGGCCTGCGTCGTGGGCATGCTGCAAGCCCCGAGCCGCCTGCCGGATCAACTCCCGTGCCGCGTGCGGGCTCAGCGGTCCATTGGTCTTCACCCGCTGTGCGAGGTTCTCGCCTTCGACAAATTCCATGACGAGGAACGGCAACCCCTCGGCTTCACCGGCGTCGGTGGCCTGCACGATGTTGGGATGCCGCAATCGGCCCACGGCTTTCATCTCGCGCTCGAAGCGCGCCACCGCAGCCGCTTCCGCCAGATAGAGTGGCCGGATCACTTTCAGTGCCACGATTTTCTCGAGCCGCACGTGCTCCGCTTTGTAGACGCGGCCCATGCCTCCTTCGCCGATCGCCGCCAGCAGCCGATAGTCGCGCAGCACCATGCCCGCACGGTCGCGGTCGGCATCGTGGTCGATCGCCAGAATCTCGCCCACTGCCCGGGCGAAGTGCGGATCGTCGGGCGGGTTCGACGCAGCCGCC
>JBGSSZ010000664.1:0-12523 GCA_041736785.1 Limnoglobus sp. | reverse complement strand
CGAATCCGGCGGCTACGGTTACCAGTGAAGAGTGCCAAGTCCTTACTTCTTCACCTCGAAGCCCTTGGCTGTCGCCTGTTCGCGGATGATGCTCTTGAGAGCTTCGTCCAATGCGATTTCACCTGCGGGCTTGGGCTGTTTCTTGAGTTCCGCTTCGATGTGCCTGGCTCGCTTGGCAGCGAGGTCGCCGATCTTCTTCTGGATTTCCTCCCGTTCCGTCGCCTTCTGCTTGACGTATGCCGCCCGCTCTTCGGGCTTCAGCTTCCGCATCTCCTCGGGCAGATCCTCGGTTTTGAGTGCTTTCAAGTCAAACTTCGGATCGCTCTTCACTTTGTCGACGAGGTCCCAACTGCACTTGTAGAGGGCTTGGGCTTTCGAGAGTGCCCGGGCCGCTTCGGCTGCAGGTGCGGCTTTGACCGCATTCGCATCCTGAGCGATCTGGTTCTGCTGACCGCGGATGCCTTCCGTGCCGCAGCCGAGGTAGGTCGTGTTCAGCTTGCCGCTGAGTTCGCCGAGTTCCTTGTCAAATGGTGTGGCGATGACGGGGTGCTTTTTGTTCTGATCAATGTTGGCATACTTGCCGGCACAGAGGCTGGCGAAACGGCTCCAGCCTTGGCTTTCAGCGTTGTCGGCGTTGCCGCAGTAGATTGTGTTGACGATCACGCCGTGCTTGTTCGCAGTGGCCGCGGCGCGTTCGAGCTTGATTTCCGGATCCTGGCTGGCGGGCTCATTGCCGCAGACGAAGACCACCTTCAGGGCTCCCGCCTCTTCGCTCCACTTCTGATCCAGGATTGCGGTCTGAGTCACGCGGGCCACGTATTCATCGCCACCGTGGGTCTTGAGTGCGTTGAGCTTGTTGTAGACCTCGTCGAGATCGGTCGTCAGGTCGAGATCCTTGCGGACCCAGCCTTTGTCCTGGGAGTAGCCGGTGTTCCCGTAGCTGTAGAGCCCGACGCGCAGGTTCGGGACTGGTTTCACTTTCGCGAGTTCGTTGACAATATCCCAGAGCTTGATCTTGGCGGAGTCGATCAGGCCATCCATGCTGTTCGAGACATCCAGACAGAGCACGAGATCGATATCTTTGGGTTTTGGCAGCGGAGCCGCGGCGGGGAGCGCGTTCGCGAGCATCAGTGTCGCGAGGAATGCAGCAGGAATTCGAGTCATGACCGACCCTCCGGGAAGTGACGTGGGGATTCTAACTGAAATCGTGTAACGCAGGGGTAACATCAAAGCCTTCGGCAAACTGCGCAAACTCCGCGGATGCTGTGGTCAGGAGCAATCCTTCCGGTTTTGACCAAAGTCCGGATGCCGCATGCGTCGAAGAAAGTGGCAACACGTCGCGGCATGGAGTTTTGGCGCTCCGCCAGCGTGGCTCACCGGATGGACCCATTATGAAGCGGATCGCAGCGATACTGCTCGTCGCCGGCCTCGGCACCGGCTGCGCCACAACTGGCACGACCAAGTCCGACACAAAACCGTTCAACAGCGTCAGCCAGGGGAAAGTGATCCCCGGCGTCGTGGGGCCGACCGGAGAACCGGTCATGGTCGCCGCAAAGAAATCGAGCGGCGTGATGCAGGCTTCGGCCACCAGCATCGCCGACGGCTCGGTGCAACAAGCCTCGGGCTTCAGCCGCGTCATCGGCGCCGGCCACAAGAGCGATTGCGATTCCTGCGGCGGCGGGGTGCATACCCCCGGCCTGTTCGCAGGTCGCGGCAACTGCGCCAGCGGCAACTGCGGCGACATGGGCCCCGGGTTCAACGGTGGCTACGGTCGCGGAATCATTCCCGCCCCGCCGATGGGCCCGCCCGGAGCCGTGGCTGCCATCGGTGCCATCGGGCCCGGCATGGGCATGCAGCAATACAGCAACATGCGGACTGCGATCAGGTTCCTCGGCAATGGCCGGATCACCTGGTACGCCAACGGCACCTACGCCGAGCCCGGGCTGAGCCTCCCCGCCGAGTACAACTTCAGCCAGGCCAACATCTACCGCCTACGTCTGAGCAGCATCGCCAACCGGCCCGGGAAGACCTACTATCCGACCCTGGAAGTCTTCGCCGCGACGCCGAAGAGCCTCACCTATCTCGATCACGGCACAGTGCCGGTGTCATTCACGGATGAGGACCTCACCCGCGTGGACAGCGGCAATCTCGTGATCAAGGTGATCTACCTGCCCGACAGCCTGTATCAGGATGTGACCGCGATCGGCGGGGCGGAAGAGATCGTGAGCACGCAGCTTGAGCCGGGCACGGATCCGATTGTCGAGGCGAATCGCCGCGGCACGATCCTGGCGGTGATCCGCCTTGGTAACATCAACCTCGAGAACCCGAACTCGCCGGCGAAGGATGCTCCGCCCGTGGGTGGGCCGATGATGATGCCCTCCGCACCTCCGCAGATGATGCCGAGCACGCCGCCGCCGGTGAGCATGGCCCCGGCTCAGATGCCGAGCATGAACATCACTGTGCCGAGCACGATGCTCAAGTAATCGAGCGGGATTGTTTCAAAGGCCGGGTGATGGGTAGCCACCCGCGCCCGGCCTTCTCTCATTCAGGGGCTTCATCATGTTCACCACGCTCGCGCTTGTGATGTGCTTCGGAGGCAAGGCACCGAACTGTGCACCGTGTGATGCACCGCGAATGATGCCGCCGCAGTATCCGATGGGCCCCGATATCAATGCGGGCAAACCCTGCCCGCCGCTCGGCCCCGCAGCCGGTGTGCTTGCGGTGAAAGTCGTCGCACCCGACGGCACCCGCATCACCGCACTGCCCGGCTCACCGATGGCGAAGACCTTTACAAGTAGTGCCCTGTTCGGGTTGCGGCCGGGCTATGTCTACCGCTTCGAACTTGCGAGCCCGATTGCTACGCTCTATCCCGTCGTGGAAGTTCGCGGGTCGCTCTACCTGCGGCCAAGCATGACCCTGATGGAGCACTTCGCAGCGATCAACTACAGCGAACGTGATCTGGAGCGTGCCGCGGCGGGGGCGTTGATCACGAAAGTGATTTACCTGGAAGATCCGGAAAAGGCCGTGCCGGTCCGCACTACCGCGGACAAGCCCCTGGAGATTCCGGAAGACAACGAAGAGCTTGCCATCAAAGCCGCGCTGGAGAACGGTCGACTCGTGATGATCGTGCGACTGGGCAACCGCAAGCCGACGGCCAATGAGCTTGCAGCCTTTGCCGTTGCGAACACCGTGCTCATGCCCGGTGAACAGCATCTGGGGCAGCCGAGCTCACCGCCTACGCTCGGCTGGCAGGGCGTGGCGCTCTTCGACCCGATCCTCGGCCCGAAATTCCCCAGCGAGGAATGCTTCACCGATGGCGGTGACAAATTCCCGCTCCTCGGCGTGCGCGACGATGGCCGACTCGGTGGACTCACGCCCACGGATACCAGTGCTCAGTTCCGCGTGGGTATCCAGAACCGCGTCACTACCTCGAACACTGTCTGCATCTGTGCGCCGCGATTCGTGGTGCAGCGTGCGGAGCAGGGGATCATCGGCGTGGCGACGACCGCGAAGCCGCAGGGCGAAGCACTGCGCCAGCCACCCGCCGTGGCCCGACAGAAGACGCCACCTGCCATTGTGATCCTCAAAGAGAAGCCGCTCGCGGTGGTCGAGATGATCCATCCGCAGATTCAGAGCGGTCTGCAGAAGCCCCAGGGCTACGAGAGCCGGGTTGGGCTGAAAGCGATCTACGAGCTTGCCGGCGTCAAGCAGATCACTGGAGTGATCGAGCCCGAGGAAGTGCAAAACAGCGACGATTTCTTGCTCATCAAGGATGTCGAACCGAAATCGAATGTGAAAGTCGGCGACGTCGTGACCTTCACGCTCACCTACAAGAACCGCACGAACAAACCGGTGACGGATCTCGTGGTCAGCGATTCGCTGAGCGGCCGCCTGGAGTACGTGCCCGGCAGTACGCAAAGCGATCGGCCCACGAATGTGACTCTGAATCAGAACGAAGCCGGCAGCGTGATCGTGCGGTTTGAATTGCCGGGAACGCTGCAGCCAGGGCAAGGCGGCGTGGTCAAGTTCCAAGCCCGCGTGCGGTAATGTGAACTTTGTCTGTCGAAGGCCCAGCCGTCGTTACGGCTGGGCTTTGGTGCATTATTCTGTTCATTCCTGCATGACTTCGACACCGTCGCCGTGGAGGTGGTGCAGGAGATGCCGCGGGAGATTGCATTTCATCAGCACGCCATCGTCGCGATACTCCTGACGGATGATATCCGCGTGGGCATTCAAAAACGCAAGCAGTTTGCCGTTGCTCGACGGCAGTTTCACCTCGAGCTCGATGAAGTTCTTTGACAGCATCTCCACGACTGCGTCGGTCAACTCCGGCAGGCCGGCACCGGTCAGGCCGCTGACCGCGACCGACTTGGGATGATGAGCCCGCAGAATATCCAGCACGCTGGGATCGGTCACCATGTCGATTTTGTTCAGCACCAGCAGCATGGGGCGATTCTTCACGCCGAGCTCGTCGAGCACGGCGGTCACACTCTCGATATGGCTCTCCGCCTGCGGATTGCTCGCATCCACTACGTGTAGCAGCAGCTTGGCCTGACGGGCTTCGGTAAGCGTGGCCTTGAAGCTCGCAACAAGATGGTGCGGCAGATCGCGGATGAAGCCGACGGTGTCGCTGAGCAGCACTTTGCCGAAGTCGCGGATCATCCACTGCCGCGTGCGCGTGTCGAGTGTGCTGAACAGCTGATTCTTGACAAACACCTCGGCCTCTGTGAGCGCGTTCATCAACTGGCTCTTCCCGGCATTGGTATAGCCGACCAGACTGACGGTGAACTCCTCGCTGCGGCTGGCGACCTCACGCTCCTTGCGGGCCTGCACGGTGCTGATTTTCTCCTTGAGATCGCGGATGCGTTTGCCTGCCAGCCGGCGATCGCTCTCAAGCTGCGTTTCGCCCGGGCCCCGCAGGCCGATGCCGCCGCCCTTCTGACGCGAGAGGTGCGTCCACATGTTCTTCAGCCGCGGCATGGCGTATTCGAGTTGGGCCAGCTCCACCTGCAGGCGGCTCTCCAGCGTGCGTGCTCGCTCCGCGAAGATGTCGAGAATCACCTCGCTGCGATCGAGCACCTTGATGCCCAGGCCCTTTTCGAGGTTCTTCGCCTGGGCCGGGGAAAGATCGTTGTCGAACATCACCACGTCGGCTTCGCTGGCCTCGACGAGTTCCTTAAGTTCTTTGATTTTGCCGCTGCCGATGTAGGTGGCGAGGTGGATGTCGTGGCGCTTCTGGGTGAGTTCGCCGACGACGCTGGCACCGGCGGTCTTGGCGAGGCCGCGGATTTCATCGCACGGGTCGCTCGTGGCCCACGGGCGCGAATCGAGCGACACGCTAACGAGGATGGCTTTTTCCGCGGCGACGGAGAATGTCTCGCGGCGAGTTTCAAACGCTTTACCGATGATGATGGCTCCGGGGACGCGGTGCATTATAGAGAGTCGCCCCGCACTGCGGGTTCGGCCAGTCGGCAAGTTTTGGCTATCATCACTCCCATATGTCCACTCAGCTGCTCCGCCGGATCATGCTTCTCTCCGTGGCGGCGGCTCTTGTCACCATTGGTATGAAGGGCGTCGCCTGGTGGCTCACCGGGTCCGCGGGGTTGCTGTCAGACGCTCTCGAATCCGGGATCAATCTGCTCGCCGCCGCGACGGCGTACCTCTCGCTCTGGTATGCCGGGCGACCGCCCGATGCCACGCACACCTACGGCCACGAGAAGATCGAATTCTTCGCCAGCGGCCTCGAAGGATTGCTGATCGCCATCGCCGGGCTCGGGACCATCGGCATCGCCATCGATCGCTTCATCTCACCGCGGGTGCTGACCGATCTCGGCGTGGGCATCGCCATTAGTGCTGCCGCGTCGGGTATCAACCTTGTCGTTGCTCTCATCCTGCTACGGGCTGCGAAAGTGCATCGCTCGATCGTACTCGAGGCCGATGGTCAGCACCTGCTCTCCGATGTCTGGACCACCGCGGCGATTCTGGCCGGGCTCGGGCTTGTGACGCTCACCGGGTGGACCTGGCTCGATCCGGCGCTGGCGATTCTCGTGGGCCTGCACATTCTGGTCACGGGATTCCACCTGGTGCGGCGATCGTTTGAAGGACTGATGGATCATTCGCTGCCGGGGCCGGAGCAGACGCGATTGCGGGAAGCGATTCGTGCAGCACTGCCGCCCGATGCCGACTTTCATGCCTTGCGGACGCGGCAGGCGGGCCGACGCACCTTCGCGGAATTCCACCTGCTGGTGCCGGGCCGGCTCACTGTGAGCGAAGCCCACAAGCTTGCTCACCGTGTCGAAGATCAGTTGTCGGTACCGTTTCCGGAGTTGAGCCTGACGGTGCACGTCGAGCCGATCGATGAGACGAGTTCGTTTGAATCGCAGGAGTTGGAGCGACTGGGGGAAGATTCGACACCGGTCGCAACGGACTAATCCGGCACGCTGGCAAAGATGGCTTCGAAGGTCGTGTGGGCCGCGACCATGGCATCGATGACTGCGGGATCGAAGAAGCCTTTCGACTCGTTGAGCAGACCGGTGATGGCATACTCGTGCGACAGACCGGGATCGCCGTCCTGCGGTTGACGCAGTGCGTCATAGGCTTCGGCAACGGCGACGAGCCTGGCGGCGTGCGGGATCTGATCGCGTTTGAGCCGGTCGGGGAAGCCGTGGCCGTCCCACTTCTCGTGATGGTGCCGGATCACATCGCGGGCGACCCGGGCATAGGGCAGAGCTTTGCCGTGGCGGGCGACGATCACCTCGAGAATATGGCAGCCGATCAGCGGGTGCCGTTCGAGCGCAGCTTGGGCATCGGGCGTGGATGCCCCCGTGAGCGATCCATCGGGCACGCCCACCAGTCCGACATTGCGGGCCGGGATCGCACGGATCACATCGTCCACAAACCGGGCATCGGCAAGCATCACCCAATCGGGCTTGGCCTTCAGTTTCCCGGCCATGGCCCGCACATATTCCTGCAGCCGCTTCTGAGTGCCGGCTGGTTCACCACGGAACTGTGCCACGCGAGCCAGTGCTGTCAGTACGGCGGACGCGGCTTCCGCAGCCAGTTCATCGCGGACGGCGATCGTCTGCTCCAGATGCGTAACAGCGAAGCGGAGGAAGTCCACTTCATGCTCTGCTTCGGGCAGCACCGCACCATCAAGCGCGGGATGAACGGAGGGGTTGGCCAGCGTGGCGAGCCAGCCACTGACATCGGTGGCCGTGGGTCGTGCACTCGGATCGCGAGACATCATCCGGGCGAGCATCTCATCGAGCTCGGCCGGGAGTTGCGGATCGACAGTGCGGAGTCGTCGCGGAGTCGCGGTGCGGATCTGGCTGAGGGCTTCTTTCGAGTTGGCCGATTTGGCAAAGGGCAATTGCCCAGTGAGTGCCCAGAACAGCGTGGCACCGAGGGCGTAGACATCCGCGGCTGGACCCACAGTTGCGGCATCTGCCGTCTGCTCCGGTGCCATAAACTCGATACTGCCAACGATCCCCGGCCGCGGCGTGTTGACGCTGGCGAAATGCCGGGCTAGACCGAGGTCGCTGACCTTCGCACGGCGATTGCCGGTGACCAGCACATTGCTCGGCTTGAAATCGCGATGGACGAGGTTGTGCGCGTGTGCCGCGGCCAGACCTGTGGCGAGTTGACGCCCCCACTCCGCCGCCAGCGGCACCGGAACGACGCCGTGTTGATAGACATAGTTTTCCAGATCGCAGCCGTCGATATGTTCCAGCACCGCGTAGCGCAGCGGGGAGTGTCCCGGCTCGGTGGGCTCCAGCACACCGGTGTCGTAGACGCGGATGACATGCGGATGATCGACCCGTGCCAGTAGTTCCATCTCGAGATCGAAGCGTTCGAGAAACTGCGGCGGTGTAGTCTCGTCGGCCGGCACGACTTTGATCGCCACAAGTCGCTTGAGGTGTTTGTGGCGAGCCCGGAAGACGATGCCGACGGTGCCGCCGCCGACGCGGTCCTCGATGCGGTAGTTGCCGAAGACCATTCCGAAGATGTTACACGCGAGAATGCGCTCCATCTGAAACGCAGTCAGGAGTCCGTGATTGACCATCGCCTGGGCAATGCGGTCGCGGTCGGTGAGGTCGCGTAGCCGCGGCCCCATCTTCGCTACGAACTCTTCCGCTGCTGCGAGGTCGACGAGGTCGTGCCGCAGCATTTCGTCGAGCATGCCGCGGATGTTGCCTGAGGCACTGGGCGGGCCGGTCCGCCTGAGCCCTGTGGCGGGAATCGGAGCACTCGCACGCGGTGGCGGGGTATCGCGGACTGTTCGCAGCGGGGGCAAGGCCATCGGGATCTCGGCGCAAGATGGTGCATAATCCAGCGTCCAAGCGTAGTTCGCAACCGCGAGATGTGCAAATCCGGGCCAGCGGACACTCGCCATTTGCCCGGAGGCCGCGATAATGACGACTCCTGCCGCGGCCCTGCGCCGCATCCCATCCCTGTCTATCCCCAAGGAGAAAATTATGCTTGCAGTGATGCGTCGCCGTTTCTTCGGTGCGGCCGCTGTGGCCTCGCTGGCGTTCCTCGCCAGCACCACCGGTGCCGATCCCGTGCCAGCGGAGAGCTACTCCCGCACCACCGAAGCCGACATCGCCCATCTGGAGGCACTGGTCGAACTGGCGAAGACCAAGCGTGGTATTCCCAATCGTGTGAAGGCCACGGCGATGCTCATCGCGGGCAGTGCACAGCAGAATCTGAATGACCCGAAGATGGTGGCCCTGCGGGATGCGGCCCTGAAGGTTGCGGAAGCCGCAGCCAAGAAAAATATCGACGCCGCTGCAATCGCCGCGCTGAAGAATCCCCCCGCTGGCGGTGACAGCAAACCGCTCAAGCTGGCGACCATGCACAAGATCGATCTCGCCGACATCATGAACGTCTTCGGCTCTGCATCCGCGGGCGGGTTGAACATCGAAAAGGACATTCGCGACTTGAAGAAACCCGGCACCAAGGTTGACCCCAAGCATGCTGAACTCATTGGCGTGCGTACGGTGGCGATTGCCGATTTCGCGTTAGCACTGCCGCCGGAGTTCAATGCCAAGAACAAAAAGGTCGACTGGGACCGCTGGTCGAACGATATGAAGTCGTCCGCCACGGAACTGGCCGCGGAAGCTGCGAAGGGTGCAAAAGCGGATTCCGAAACAATGCGGAAAACCATCAACAAGCTCGACGCCTCCTGCGTCAACTGCCACAACGTCTTCCGGGATTGACCGCGAATTGCTCGCAAAGTCCGCAGAGGGCGTGCCTGACGGGCACGCCCTCTCTTTTCCCGGCGGAGCTTCCCTCATCGCTACGTCCCGACTTGTCAGCCGAACGCGATCATTTCCCCCAGCCCGATGTCCTGAATGCTGAGCCGTGGTTGTCCCGAAGTATGTTGGACCAGCTACGGAGGTGCAGGATGGAACTCCGCAATTCTGTCCGATTCATCGCAGTGGTTTGCTTCATGGCTTTGGGGGCTGTCGCTCGCGGCGAGGAGCCCGCCGTGGCACCGTTTGACCCATATGCCGGGGATCTGCTCACCCGCGAGCGACTCACCGGTGACTGGTGGGGCCGGCGCTCGTCATTGGCTGACCGCGGACTGACCTTCGACCTCTTTTCAACTCAGTTCTATCAGGGGGTCGCCCAAGGCGGACGCGAGCAGGAATGGGAATACGGCGGGAAGCTCGACTATCTCTTCAACGTCGACGGCGGCAAGCTCGGGCTCTGGCAAGGACTCTTCGTAAACCTGCATGCCGAGACCCGCTATGGCAAGTCAGTGAACGAAATCGATGGCCTGATCGCACCCAGCAACATCGCCATGAATTTCCCCGAACCTGATGCCAACGTCACCTCGATCACCGGACTCAAGATTACGCAGGCGCTGTCGGAGAACTTCGCTGTTTATCTCGGCAAGATCAACACGCTGGATGAATACCCGCTGCGCTACAGCCCCGGGCTGGGGACCAACAAACCTGGCCTCGAAGGGTTTATGAATAGCTCGCTGGTGTTCAACACGATCATGGCCCGCACGATTCCGTATTCTGCCGCGGGCGTGGGTGCCGCGGTACTGCGCGAGGGCGAGCCAGCATTTACGCTCACCGCATTTGACCGGAAGAGCGGGCGACCAAAGGACTGGAAGACCTCTACGCCCGTGGCGTTGTCATCGTGCCCGACCTGATTCTCCGTGGCAAGCCCTTCGGCCGACCCGGAGTGCTCAACATCGGGGGCACCTGGAGCAGCGCCGATTACCGCTCCTTCGACCCTTCGGCGTACCTCAACATCATCAGCCAAGTTCTCGCCGGCAACCCCGCACTCATTGCGGCCTCGCCCGTCGAAAGCGGCTCGTGGTCCGTCTACACCAATTTCTACCAGTCGCTCTGGGTCGATCCCTGTGATGAAAAACGCACATGGGGCCTGTTCGGTCAATTCGGCATCTCCGACGGGAATCCAAACCCGATCCGTTTTGTAGCTAACGGCGGCTTCGGCGGTCGCAGCATGTTCCCTGGCCGCATACTGGACACCTTCGGAGCCGGCTACTTCTACCTCGGGCTCAGCGACAACTTCAAGTCACTCGCCCGCCCGTTCCAGCCGCAGCAGGACGAATTCGGTGTGGAGTTCTTCTACAACTACGCGATTCGCCCCTGGGCCCGCTTCACCGCTGACTTGCAGGTGGCCCGCCCAAGCACAGTCGGTTTCGACACCGCGATCATCCCGGGCATCCGCTTACAGATGCTCTTTTGACGCTACCTGATCGCCCAGCCGGGTGAGGCACTGGCGTCTCGCAGTCAGCCGTGATGTGCGACGCTTTCACTTTCCGGCGTTGTCCTTCTCCAGGCCGCGCAGAAAATCGAGTGCCTCATCAACAGTGCCGACGATCGCACCCGGCACGCGGCCGGCATTGTCGCAATCACGCAGCAGCATCAGTTCGTCAAAGTGCTCCGACGCTTCGAGCCGACGCTTTGCCTTGTGGCCGAGGGTCCCGTCGCGATACGCTAGCGCATCCATGTGATGAGCGATCAGCCAGGCCGTGCGTTCTGAGATTAGTCCTTCGAGTGCCTGCAGGCCAGCGTTGACGTGGTCGTACGGATCGAGGCCTTTCCCCACGTCGTGCAGCAGAGCCGCGAGGATGAATTCCTCGTCCCACGGCATGGCCTCGCGTGCCTGCTCAAACACCTGCAGCGAGTGATAGAGCACATCCCCCTCCGGGTGGTGCCGCGAGTTCTGCTTCACCGCTTCCAGTGGCAGCAGAAGGAGGCGAAACAACTGATAAGGATCGACCGCTTCGTTCCGCTCCTCCACCTCGTCGTCGAGTGCGATGCCGGGGTATTCCCGCTCGAGGAATTGCTCCAACTCTGCGATCGATGCGCGCTCGATGGCCTTACCGGTGATGGAGCTTGTGAAGACGTAGTGTGCCTTGTCCTCCGGGTAGAGTGTGAGTTCAAAGGCGAACGTGTCGTAGACGTGGATGTGTGTGAAGGTCCGCTCTTCGCCGTGCTTGGTGATGGACTTGCGCTCGACATCATATTGGACGCCTTCGTCCTCGAGTGCAGAGGTGATGGGCTCGGTGAAATCGCAGAAGAGATGCAGATCGATGTCGGATCCTTTGCGGGTATGACCGGTGAGAACGCTGCCAATGAGCCGTGGCCGGAAGCGGCGGAGATTCCGCATCATGCGGAGAGCATGCAGCCGCATTTCGCGGAGGTTCTCAGTTCGGCGGTCGCCTTCGTGCAGCCGTGCGAAGCTCTGGATGAGTTCGCGAATTTCAGCATTCTTGGGAAGGTCGCTGGGCTTCACTTCGCCGCGGCAGAGTCGCTTGGCGGCTTTCTGCTTAGCGGTGAAGTATTCCGATTCGATCCGGTCGTACATGAGGCGAGCCGCCTCGAATGCGATCGCGTGCCGCAGTTTCCGATCTGCCATGAGAGTGGTGCGATGGTTTTGAGCCTGTCCAGTGCCATCGCGAGGCTTGAGGATTGGAGTCTATCGGGCGGGAAAAGGTTCAGTCGGAAGCGGTTTCAGATTCAGCATTCCACCACGTTGACTGCGAGGCCGCCGAGCGAAGTCTCCTTGTACTTGGCCTGCATGTCGACGCCTGTCTGGCGCATGGTCTCGATCACTTTGTCCAGGCTGACGCGGTGGCTGCCGTCGCCGTGCAGCACCGCGAGCCGGGCGGCGTTGATCGCTTTGATGGCACCCATCGTGTTCCGCTCGATGCAGGGCACCTGCACCAGACCCATGATCGGATCGCAGGTGAGGCCGAGATTGTGTTCCATGCCGATCTCGGCGGCGTTTTCGATTTGGGCATTGTTGCCACCCATCACGGCGGCGAGGCCCGCGGCCGCCATTGAGCAGGCGACACCGACTTCCCCCTGGCAGCCCATTTCGGCGGCACTCAGGCTGGCGTTGGTCTTGTAGAGCATGCCGATCGCCGCGGCCGTAAGCAGAAAAGTACGGATGCCTTTCTCGGAGGCCCCCGGTACGAAACGCACATAGTAAGCGAGCACGGCGGGAATCACGCCGGCTGCACCGTTGGTGGGAG
>JBGSSZ010000652.1:0-6161 GCA_041736785.1 Limnoglobus sp. | reverse complement strand
ATTATCTCCGTCGCTGACGCTTCCGGCTCGTACAAATCACTTCTTCCCGCCAGTCACGCCGACGACCAGCACCTGGATCTTCGAGTCGATGCCGTGGCCCAGTGCGAGCGGCACTTCGGAAAGGATGTTCGCTTCCTTGATGGCGTGCTCCATCAGCACCATGTTCGGCTCAACGTTCAGATTCTTCGACTTCAGCAGCTTGCTGATTTCGCCCGGGCCGATCGAGCCGTAGAGGTGGCCTTCTTCGGTGGCATTGGCTTCCATGGTGAACGCCGGCATGCGGGCCAGTTGCTCAGCCAGCACTTTAATGTTCGCGATGCGGGCTTCCCGGGCCTTCATCACCGTGATCTTGTAGGCTTCGAGTCGCTTGAGATTGTGGGCGTCGGGCACGACGGCGAGGCCGTAAGGCAGCAGATAGTTGCGGCCATAGCCGTGCTTCACTTCGACGACATCGCCCTGGCGACCGAGATGGTTGACATCTTCGACGAGCACGAGCTGCATGCCGCCGTGGGGGCCTTTCAGGATCTGGTTTCGCTTGCGGAGCTTCGGCTTGGGCTGCGGCAGGCCGACCTTCTTCGGCGCGACTGCGACTTTCTTCTCGGACTTGGTCCTGGCCATGATCGAATTTCCTTTGCGTGTCCCCGCCGCGATGGGCCGGGTTAGGGGGATGGAGCGGATCCCTCAGGCGGTTGAAAGCACCGGTGCTCCGCCGGTGATTGTCGAATCAGAACGGAATGTCTTCTTCCTTGCCCGCGGCGGGCGGCGGCTGCTGGTCATAGCCGCCACCGTCGTCCTGCGGCACGTCGTCGTTGCTGTTCTGGCGTGGTGTGGGCGGGGAGTAACTGCCGCCGCCGCGCGGGCCACCAGCGCCATCCTGTTTCGTATCCATGAACTCGAAATTATCGACAACGACTTTGTGCTTGCTGCGTTTGGCTCCGGTCGTTTTGTCGTCCCACTGTTCGAGGTGCAGCTTACCTTCGATGAGGATCTGCTGGCCCTTCTTGCAGTAGTCGCGGATGCGGTCGGCGAGCTTGCCGAATTCACCGCGGTTGAATGCCTCGCAATCGATGAACATCGGCTCGTCTTCCCAATTGCCAGTCTGGGAGTTTTTCTTGCGGCTGTTTACGGCGAACCTGAACTTCGACACCATGCCGCCGTTGCCAAAGGAACGAGTCTCGACGTCGTTGGTAAGACGCCCGACGAGAACGACTTTGTTGAACGATGCCATCGCCTGACTCCAAACCTCATTTGCTCATTCTAGATGATTCGCCCTACTCCGGCTTCTCGGTGGCCTCCGGACGGCGACCACGACGCGGCGGGCCGTCACCACGGGGAGCTTCCACAATCTCACCCCGAGCCAGCGGGTCATTGCTGACGATGCCTTCGCCTGTCGGCTGGCCTTCATCCTTCATCGCCTTGTACGCGAAGCGGATGCCCTGCTCGTTCTTCGCGATGTCGAGCATGATCTCCTTGACCTTCGGATCGATCTTGCTCGTCAGGTAGCGAAGGATGTTTTCGCTGATCTTGTAGTCGATCTCGAGCTCGGTGTGCTTCAAGCTGTCGAGGTTGTAGTAGATGATGTAAAAGAAGGCTTTTTTCTGCTTCTGGATGGGGTAGGCGAGCTTGCCGTTCTCATCCCACGGGCGTGCGACGACGATTTCGCCGCCGTACTTCTCGATGAGGTGGTGAAGCTGCAGCTTGGCGGCTTCGGGATCGACCGACACTTTCGTGTTGTCGAGAGCGAACATGGTTTCATAGAGCGTCGTCGGCATCGGAACCTCGAATTTTACCGTCGCGGGGCTGCTGTGGTTCGGAGGGTGTCTCCGACCCCGCGTCACGCGCGCGGGGAGCAGCCTTGTCTTTCTTCGGCGGCTTCGCCTGGGGCGGGCCGCCATTCACAGTGTTCATGCAGGCGGCAATGCCGTGGGTCGCCCAGGTCAGTGCCCCCGTCGCCGCATCGGCCACGGCTTTCTCCACCGCAGCCTGCTCGCCCGGTTTGAAGCGGCTCAACACAAAGTCGACCGCCTCGCCCGGGCCCGGCTGACCGACACCAATCCGCAGTCGCGGGTAGGCATCGGTGCCCAGCTGCTCCTGGATGTTCCGCAGACCGTTCTGGCCGCCGTGGCTGCCGTTGGCCCGCACCCGCAGCTTACCCAGCGGCAGGTTGAAATCGTCGCAGACGACGAGCAGATCGTCCGGCGACAGCTTGTAAAAATCCAGCACGGCCCGCACCGCCCGGCCGCTCAGATTCATAAACGTCTCCGGCTTCAACAGCAGCAGGCGGTCGCTGTTGTTGATCCCTTCCGCCATCATGCCATGGAAGGCGGAGCGGAAGGGGGCGAACGCCGGTGCGGTGGCCATGTATTCGACGACCGCGAAGCCGATGTTGTGCCGGGTGCCTTCGTACTTTCTGCCGGGATTCCCCAGGCCGATGATGACTTTCATGGCGGGCCCCCGATTCCACCGAGGACAGTGAACTACTCGTCCTCATCCTCAGCTTTCTTATCCTTCTTGATGATTTCCGGGCCTGCCGCTTCGATCGGTGCCTCCACAACCGGCTCAGCACCTGGCAGCTTGAGCTGCACGACGACCATTTCCTTGCCTTCCAGTACCGTGACGCCGTCAGGCAGCTTGAGGTCGCTGACGTGAATCGGATGGCCCAGCTGCAGATGGGTCACGTCGATCGAGTGCTCTTCCGGAATCGCGAACACCGGACACTCGACGTGCAGCGTGTGCAGCGGCTGATCGAGCACCGCGCCGCCGCTGGCCTTGGGGCTGTTCTTAAGCTTGACCGGGATCATGACCTTCACGCGCTCGTTGCGATCGACGCGGGCGAAGTCGGCGTGGAGCATCGTGCTGCCGAGGTGATCCCACTGCAGTTCACGGATCAGCACCGTCTCGGCTTTGCCGCCGATGGTGAGATCGAGCACGCGGGCGTGCTGAACGCGGATGGCGCGATCGAGGGCTTCCGCATCGAGACTGATGTGGACGACGTCCTGTTTGTGCCCGTAGACGACGGCGGGGATTTTACCTGTGGCGCGGAGCTTGCGGGAGTGCCGCGAGCCCTGGCCCGTGCGCGGCTCAGCGGCCAGCGTGACCGTTTCCGACATAATGTGTGACCTCGCAGGCCGCGTGCTCTCCCGCGAGACAGTCTCGCAGTACCCTCGCAGCCTCGGATGTAGGAACAAAGATTTAATGGCGCAACCGCCGCTTCGGCAAGCCAGGACCCGTGAAATGAGCAAGCCTCCGTGAGGTCGCGGAGGCTTGACCGATCCGTCAAATATCACAGCAGGACTATTTTTTCGGGAAGCTCGTCACTGTCGCTTTCACTTTCGGGCCGTGGCATTCGGATTGAGCCACCTTCGCGTGACCGACCACAGCTTCGAGCTTCTTGACCAAGTCGTCGTACTGATTGACGACCGCGTCTTTTTCCACGGTGCGTTGCTTGAGTTGAGCGGTGAGAGCGTCACGCTCGATTTCGATGAGCTTGGCGCGTTCGCTTTCGGCGCGGACCTGTTCTTCGAGTGCCGCGAGCCGGGCCCGGAGTGCGTCGCGGTTTGAGGTGGTCGATTTCAGATCGCCTTCGAGCTTGGCGATGCGGGACTCGAGTTGTTTGGCGCGTTCGGCGCTGAGTCCGCCGGACTGGGAGCAGCCCCAGACACCGATGAGGAGCAAGCCGAAGACGCCGAGCGTCTGCTGGGTGCGGTTCATGAAGAATCTCCTGGAGGCGGTTCGATCCCGCCGGGGTCTGAATGTCTCAATTGATTTCGGCGGTGTGGAACCCCATGCTTGACTCGCCGCCGCAGATTCCCCGACCGGAAGAGTCTTCGCCGGTTGTGTGGTAACACTTCTCGCAATCGGGGCGGAGAGTCGAATAATGTCTGGATGCCGATCCTGCTGGTGCTCTTTCTGATTGGGACATGTGCGCCGATTGCGTGGCCGCCGCCACCCTTTGATCTCGGTGCGCGTGCGGCGACGACGATTATGCTGGTCGCGCTGCTTCTGCCACTGGTGGCACACTACGCCCTCGTGCATTGGGTCGTTGGGAAACTCACCTGGCAACCACAGCAACGCGGCTTTCTCGCTGAAAAATACTCCCGACTCCGGCGGTTGATCGGCTGGGCCCACCTCGCACTCTCGCTGGCCGCCATCGCTCTCGGCTGGGGCTGGGTCGTGAACGAACGCTTTCAGCCGGCACCCTTCGCGGAGCTGCTGGTGCCGCTCCCATACCTGGTGGGTGTGTTCGTGAGCTGGATTCTGCACTACGATGCGGAGCGGGCTCTGCACCTCGCCACGATGGGCCCCCGGGCGGCGTTCTGGAGCCGCAGCGGGCACTTCCTCTATCGTCTTCGACCCTACTCGCTGCTGGTGATGTTCCATGCCGTGCTCTTCGCCGGGCAGCAGACGCTGTTGCGCTATTTCCCCGAGACGGCGGGCTCACAGGAGATGCAGTGGGTGCTGCTGGCACTGGCTCCGCTGCTCTTTGTGTTGATGCCACTGATCGCCAAGCCTGTGCTCGGTTTCAAAAGTCTGCCTCGTGGCCACCACCGCGACCGGCTCGAAGCCACCGCCCGACGACTCCAATTCCGCTGCACCGACCTGCTGATCTGGCCCACGCACGGCACGCTCGCCAACGCCCTCGTCCTCGGCCTGCTGCCGCGAGCGAGGTACGTCGTCTTCACGGACCGACTCCTCGACGAACTCGACGACGATGAACTCGACGCCGTCTTTGGGCATGAGATCGGGCACGTCCTCCACGGCCACCTGCTGCACTACGCGATCTTCTTCATCCTCAGCATGGTGCTGATCTTCGCCGCGTTCGGTGAACTGACGATCTTTGCATTGAAGAAACAGGTCATCACGGAAGAGGAGTACCGCTCGGCGTGGCTGAGTCTGCCTCCGCTGGCGATCTTCGCGGCGTATCTGTTCCTGGTCTTCGGATTCCTGTCGCGAAAGTGCGAGCGTCAGGCGGACCTGTTCGGCGTGCGCACCGTCGCCGGCAACCGGACCGAAGGCCACCCGCAAGCCGCCGGGGTCAACGCCATGATGCGGGCTCTCGACAAAGTCGCGCTTCTCAACGGTCTTGAAAACAGCTTCGGCGACGGCAGCACCAGCGGCATCAAACGGCTCCGCCAGCGGCTCGTCTCCTGGCAGCACGGCTCAATCGCCGATCGTCTCGAATTCCTCCGCCGCACGCTCGAAGAAGAGGAGTTGGAGGCCCGCATGCAATGGCGGATCAACGCCTTCCGCTGGCTGACCCTCGCCGCCCTCGTTGCCGGGCTTGTGGCACTCGGTTCCTGGTTCGGTTGGAAGCACCTGGCCGAAATGCTCTGAGCTCAGCCCGCCGCATTGAACGCTGTGCGGATCCATGCAATCAGTTCCGCGTCCACCTCGCTGGCGTCTGTCAACTTCACGCGGTACTGGCACATGCTCTTGGGCGGCATCTCTTCGAGGCGAGCCGTGGCCGCGACGCCTTTCATGTTCAGGCCCACCTCGACGCGGGTATTGGTGGCCGGGCCGATGGTTGCGAACTGCTTCTTCCGCCGCAGGCTGACGTTGGCTTTTTTTGGCGCGACTTCGAACTCACCGAACCCCGCGATCGCTGCCATGAGCTTGTCGTGAATGGGCCGCAGCCCGGCTTTGGGGCCGGTGTAGATGCCGTCGAGTGCCTCGTCATTGCTGCCCGGTTTCACCGCGGCAAACGTGCTCGACTTCATCGCGTAATGAGCCACGGTGTTGGCGTCGCCGTGCCCCAGACCGAGGTCGGTCTTGAGCATGGCCACGATCTGAGCGTGCTTCTCCAAGCCGCTGGCTTTGACGATTTTCTCGAGCTCGACCAGGGTCTTTCCCGAGCGTTTTTCGATATTGGCAAGCTGGGTGGCGAGAGCCTGTTCAACAACGTTCATGGGGCGACTCCGCTGAAGTGTGTCGCTGGGCATTGTAGTTCATCGGTGCTCTTTCACGAGCCGGACGCGTCAGCGACGGGAACATTCCGCAGTAAAAAATATACCCGTCGCTAACGCTTCTGGCTCGTCACGCTAAATCAATAATGTGCAAGACCTCATCACCTTCGCGTTTGCGCGGTATTCCGCGGGCGACCTGGCGGCGGCGGAGCAGGCCTGCCGGCAGGCGCTCACCGCCGACGCCAATCTCGCCGACGG